>NATF01000051.1 GCA_002085205.1 Candidatus Cloacimonas sp. 4484_275
CCGTAAAGCTTCGGAATAATATTTTTTCGCTTTGTTCCATTTACCGATGAGTTTGAAAATATTTCCCAATTTCAAAAGGATTTCGCTTTTTATATGATTGCTCTCGTCATTTTCCAAAAGTTTTAATAATCTTTCATAATAATCGATGGCGATTTCATTTTGATAATTATCAGTGGCTTGATCGCCCGCTTTTTCCAAATAGAAAATTGCCTTTTCGGAAATTTCCGCCTTTTCGAAATGATTCGCCAGTTGCGGCAAATATTCTTCCAAATTGTTCCTCTCTAATCAAAGAGTGTTGGAAGACATATATGATTTCCGAAACGGCTTTCCAGATATTTTCTTTGTCACCCGTTTTCATTATTTCGTTGAGCGGTTTGTTCTCAAGCATGGCGGAAAGTATGTTCACGGCAAATTCTTTTCCCAATACGGAAGCCGTTTTAATCACTTTTTTCAATTCATCGGTTAATTTATCTATTCTGGAAATAATGATGGAATTAATGGAGGAGGGAATTTTAATGAATTTTGCGTTTTCGCTTCTTTTAAGAGTGAGTTTTCCGTCCTTTTTTTCAAGCAATTGATTTTCCTTCAAAAACAAAATAATTTGTTCTATGAAAAAAGGATTTCCTTCGCTTTTTTGCCAAATAACATCGAAAAGTTCATTGGAAAAATCCGTTTTAAGTTTGTTCCGAACCAATCGATATGCGTCGGGTTTTTCAAGATATTTGAGATTAAGATAATGTTCGGTAACATTTTGCAAATTTGCCGAGAAAAAAGTACCGTCATCATTTAATCTACACACAAAAATAATGATGAAAGGATAATTTTCCACATTTCTGATAAGAATTTGCAACAATTCCAAAGAATCGGAATCAATATAATGAGCATCCTCAAATCGCAAAATGAGCGGTCGTTGTAAAGATTCGGCTTTTATAAGATTTTTGAATGCGTAAAGGAAATTCTGGTATTTTCCTTTGGAATCGAGACGATTGTAAATCGAACCTTGCCAATGCAAATTTACCATCGCTCCGAGAATGGTTTTGGTGCGAATTAGTTCTTGTTTGAGCTGTTTGTCTGTGGTTAATTCGATTATTTTGTTTATTTTGCGGGTAAATTTTCTTTTGTTTTCCGCCTGGCTGTTGCGTTCGGATTGTTCAAAATATTCTTTTAAAAAATGAATTATGGGATTAAAACTCGTGGCTAAAAGTCCGTCAAAAGGGAAATAAAATCGGGTAAATTTATATTTTTTTAATTTTGAATTTCGAGCAAGATAAAGTTCAAATTCGTCTATTAACTTAGTTTTTCCGATTCCCGCACTTCCGTGAACATAAATTATTCCTCCGAATTTTCCTTTCGTGAGCGGTTCAATAAATTCCGACAATTTTTGTAATTCTTTCTTTCTTCCGAAAATAGTGTTTTTATCGGACAATTGTTTTTCCGACTGTTGTTTCCGAAGTAATTCGTACACTGCTGTTTTTCTGGAAAATCCTTTGAATGTTTTATCGCCTATCTTTTTGAATTGGTATTGTCCGTGACTTGATTTTTGAATGGAAAAATCCGTGTAAATCTTGTTTTGTAAGCTAAGAGAACATAATCTGGCGGAAAGGTTGACCACATCGCCCATTGCCAAATATTCGCTTCGATAACGATTTTCGATAAATCCGGTAAAAACAGTGCCGCGACTTAAACATACGGTAAATTTTGCAGGCAGAAAAGTCTTGCATCGAAGAGCAAAATCCAAAGCGTGTTGAAATATTTTTTCGGAAGTTTTAGGAGCACCGAAATATAGCAAAATGACGGCTTTATTGTCGATTATATTTGTATCTTTGAATTTCTCGAAATTCGCCCGTAATTTCTAATGTTCCGATTATTTCAGATACAAAATTTTCCTGTTCCGATTTTTGTTCCGATGGAAAAATTTTTGGTTTCTGTTTGGTTTTTACCATTGACGAAAGCGAATTCAAGTGAAAATATCCGTTTTGAGTTTTCTCGAATTTTATTCTTGTAGGATATTTAATTTTGAAATTTTCCTCGAATAATATTTCATCGGAATTGCAATTTTTTTGGGCTTGTTCGGCTTTATCGATGGCATTTCCCCAAAAATAAAATGTTTTCCGCTTCGAAGTTGTGATGATTTTCCAATTTATTTTTCCCTGAGAAATTCCGATCCGATAGGAAAGGTGAAATTTACCGAATTTGGTTTGTTGTACTCCGATTTCCCGAAAGATCTTTTTTATAAGAAAAGCGGTGATTAAAACCGAGAAATAATATTTTCGAGGAAAAACAGCAATAAATGCATCGCCGGCAAAAGTGGAAATAAAACCGTTATTTTCATATACGGCATCAATACTCGGACTAAAAACTTTGGTGATTAAATCGGAAAGAATTTCTGCACCTTCTTCACCGTTTTCCATTAATTTTCGGGTGATAGTTGAAAATCCGACTATGTCGAGAAATAGAATTGCGCCTTCGAAAGCTCCTTCATAAATATTATTGTTATATTTTTCCAGAATAAATTCCGGAACAAATTTTCTGATTTTCATCGTTTTTCCTTTTGCATAAAATGTTTAAAGCCAAATTTTCAGTCAAACAAAAAATAACGAATGTGGAGAAGGAAGATAAAAAATATTTGACAGTATGATATATTTTTTCGGAAAAAGATAACGAAAAAAGTGGTAATTTAAATTTCAAAGATAAGGGCTCATATTGTTTAATATGAGAAGTTGTTAATTTCGAAAAGAAGATTTATTAAATGTAATACTTTTTTGCAGAACATCACAAAATTTCCATTGAGGGAGGAAAAAGTGAGAAAAAAAGTCCTTTTATTTCTGCTTGCATTTATTATTGTTTTTGGCAAAAATCTTATTTTTGCGGAAACCAATGTTGTAAACTTGGAAGAGATTGCCGGCGACACCATTTATAGCGTGTTTTATTATGATACGAGTTTTGACGACGACGATTCGTGGCGCACGAACAGTTCTGCCGGTTGGTATCAAGAACCGTATGATCCGAGTGATAATTTTTACGGAACTTCCGTAAATTCCCATCGTTGGCAAACTTATGCGAATAACGGCGCATCGGTAGATTGCAATTTTGAGGTGAATTTGAATACCAACGGAACAAAAACGGGTTGGGTTTGCGGAGTTTACAGTTCCGACCGCTGGAGTATTTCAGGAAATTTTGACATCCAGATCGATTTTGATGATTTTTCCGGTTACGGGAATGATGGTGGAGTCGCTTTGTATGCTTACGATGGAATTGATAATTATTTTTATGTGAGAAGAAGAGTGGGTCCGAGCAACAGATATGATTGGGATGTTATTGTTTCCGGAAATCCGGTGCATTATCAATTTGTAAATACTTCGGATACTTCCGGAAAATTGCGATTGGTACGACACATCACCAATGTTTATGCTTATTTTTGGGATTGGAATTCTTCGTCATGGGTTCAAATAGGTTCGCCGTATAATGGTTTTACCACCGCCAATTTATTTGTATCTTTTGAAATCGGAGTTGATAACGCTTATTGCTCGGCGGATTTGGATAACTTCATTATTAATTACGGAAGCACCAATTTGGGATGTTACGAAAAAGCGGATCGAAGTTCCGAACAGGCTTTTCCGGAAAGAGCCATTTTGGTTTGTCATGAAAACGGTCTTGATATTTTTGATGCTGATGACAACGAAATGTGGATGAGATTTGATAAAAGAGGAAGCAAGAATATTGCTATTCACCAAAATATTGTTGCCGATCATGTCGAAAAGGTTTATGCGAAAAACGGAAAAATATATCTCACTTCTTCTTTCGGATATATGACCGGTGTTGCCGTGATAGATTTCGTTAATGACAACGCCAGATTCCATGATGCTAATCCCTGGGATGGATGGAATTACAATGCTTCGATCGCTTACAGAAATTGCAGCAATGATATTTTCGGTTGGTATGAAAGTACGCACGCTCAATTGGTGAATCATGTGGTGCACGACTTCTCGGTTAAGGAAATTGACGGAACAACTTATGTGGCGGTAGCAACCGATGGCGGAATTACTGTCATCAACGAAAACTACGATACTCGAAATAATTGTTATGGTTCTGCGGCAAGCGCAATTGAAATCGGAGAAAACGGAGTACTTTATTTTACTTGCGGGAATAATTTTAATTATGATGTAAGTTCGTGGAAACCGGGCAGTTCCGATGGGACTTTTACGAGCGATTATTATTTTCCTTTGAGCGGTGTTCAAACTTTGGAATCTTCAGAAGATTATTTGTTCATAGGTTTTGCTGACGGAATTTCCAAACGTTCGTATGACGATGTTGAAACGGAATTAATCCATTATGATACGGAAAACGGGATATTGGCTTGTTGTTCAAATGATGTGAGCGATATGGAAATTTATGATAAAACATTATGGGTGGGAACTCGTAATACCAGAGGAGACGGATGCGTTTCCGTGATTGATATTATTAACGATAATTTGAAAACATATTTTAATGAGGAAGAATACGGCTTATGTTCTAATGATGTGGTTTCCGTTTCATACTCTCCCAATAATTGCGAATTGATTGTGGGAGCAAGTTCATGCGTTGACCACCTTTCCGGCACAACGGGAGCAACTCCGGAACCTGAAAATATTGTTATTTCTTACATACCGGAAAATACCATCAGATTGGAGTGGGACGGCGATATGTGTGCGGTTTCTTACAAAATATATTCTTCTTCGCAGCCATATTTGGATGGCGAATGGCAATTGGAAGATGAAATAACTGATACTGTTTGGGAGACTTCCGTCTCTTCCGCGAAAAAATTCTATTATGTAATTGCAGAATATTGATAAGAAAAAGGAAGAGGTTTTTTTATTTATTGAAAAACCTCTTCCGTTGTTTTGTTGTTTTCTATTTCGAGTGAATCTATATTTTGCAGATTGAGACTGGTTATTATAATATTTGTTGGTTGCAAAAAAAATTTCAAACCGGAAATAGAAAAAATATTTTCTGGAATATATTTTACCACAGAAACTTGACGGACTCGTAAAAAGTCGTTTCAAACTTAAAAATGTCATCTTGAGCGGAGACGAAGAATCAAACAGATTAATTTATTTTTTTATTAATTTCTTTAATAATATTCCTGAGCACTTCATTCTTAGCTATCGAAAAATCTATTTTCAATTTTATCCCGTTATCAGGTGCATCTATTTCGAGTATATCGTTTTTTGAAGAATCTTTTATTCTTAATACTTTATGAGCAATCATTTCTTGGTGAAATCCTTTTAAACTTAATGAAATATAAGGCTCACAAATGATTTTGTTTTTAATTAAGCCCCAAGTTTCATGACTTATTAGAATTTCGTCAGCTTCTGCTGAGCTTTCGAGGCGTGCGGCAAAATTTACGGGGTTTCCGATAATTGTATAATCCATTCTTTCTGACGATCCGAAATTACCAACAGTACAAAACCCTGTTGCTATTCCGATTCTGATTTGTAAAGGTTCTTGATATCCGTGTTCAAACCATAATTTTTGTAGATCTTTCATCTTTTCTCGCATTTCAATTGCCATGCTAACGCACCGAAAAGCATGATCTTCATCAGAAGTAAAATCAGGATCACCAAAAAAAGCTAAGATTGCATCACCCCAATATTTATCTAAATTCCCACCCCACTTAATAACTATTTTAGTCATTTCCTCAAGGTATGAATTTAGAAATGTTGCTAAAGCTTCTCCTTCCATATGAGACGAAATATAAGAAAAATCTTTAATATCGGAAAAGAAAACAGTAAGTTTTTTCCTTTTCGTAACGAGTTCTACTTTTTCTTTACCTTGGGTAATTTTTTTAAAAAGCTGATAGGAGACATACTTTCCCAATCTTTCCATTATAATTTTTAATCTATGTTGTTGATTGTCACTAACTTTTGTAAGAGTTTTTGTTTGTCGAAATAACCGTTGATAGCTTTTTAAAAGGATTTGATATTTCTCGAGTAAAAATTTTATTGATATTTTCTCGGTTTCAAGTACTTTTTTTGCTTCTTTAATAACTTTAATTTCATTTTGAAATTCTGCATCAATATTACTTTTCATAGTGCTGTTTATTGATAATCACTCATCCAAAAAAGGGACTAATTTGTAAGGAAAGGTATGCTCTTCCAGAAATATTTCTCCATTATCAAGACTATCTTCATCATCTTCTTCATAATACCAGTTAAGAAAAATATTTCCATTGTTATTATGGAAATCCTGTATCATTTCTAATATTTCAGTAACAATTTTGCTGCTACTTGTATTCAAATATGTGATCTTCAATTCGACTGTGATTTTTCTGTTTTTATCTTTGAAATACTCAGTAAGCCAATTCATTACTTCATGATAAAAAATTCCGGCATTTTCAGGATAAGATTCTCCCATTATTTGAATTAAGTTATTTACCGGATCTAAATTAATTTCAGGTGTAGATCGGGTTTTGCTAATTTTTAACGGTTTCATTTGTTCTCCTTATTATCATAAGGTATTTTGATCAAAACTTCGAAAAAAGTTCTATCATCATCAATTTTTTCAAACCAATATTCAAGCGGTCTTCCCGACCTTCTTGCCATATCGATAAAACCGAGACCTGCACTACCTTCTTCAGATAATACCCCCGTTTTTCTTTTTTCATTATAATATTTTTTCAGTTTTTCTTTATCTAAAGAATTAATATAATCAAGATGTGATTTCAATTTTTTCTCAGAAGATTGTTTAATAATATTTCCACTAAAGACAAAAAAATATTCGGAATTTTTCTTGCCAACTCCAACTAAACCGATTCCTGTCCCCTTTTTATCGCTGTTATAATGCTTTTCAAAGGAATATTTCAGGACATTTTGTGCTTCTTCAATAAAAACGGCAAAAATTTTTTTAATGATAT
>NATF01000052.1 GCA_002085205.1 Candidatus Cloacimonas sp. 4484_275
CAGAGCTAATCACTCCGATTGCGATGGAGAAAGGGCTTCGTTTTGCAATTCGCGAAGGCGGCAGAACTATCGGTGCGGGCGTCGTTAGCGAAGTTATTGACTAACGCGGAGGAACAGTGGCAAATAATACTGAAAATAAAATTCGAATTAAATTGAAAGCGTACGATTTCCGTTTGTTGGATAAGTCCGTTGCCGAAATAATAAAAAATACCAGAAACACGGGAGCTAAAATCGTAGGGCCTATTCCTCTTCCTACGGAGAGAACATTATATACGGTTTTAAAATCTCCGCATGTGAATAAAAAAGCCCAAAATCAGTTTGAAATGCTGGTTCATAAAAGATTAATCGATATTGTTAATCCGACTCCGCAGACGACGGGTGCGCTGAAAAAACTCAGCTTACCGGCTGGAGTGCATGTCGAAATTAAAGTTTAAGGGAGCCTGAAATGGTTGGTTTAATCGGAAAAAAATTGGGAATGACTCAAATCTTTGACGCAAATGGTCAATTGATTCCCGTGACTGTGATACAAGCAGGACCTTGCAGGATTATTCATAGAAAAACAAAAGAGAAACATGGTTATGATGCCATTTTGCTTGGCTTTGAAGAAGTTGACGAAAAAAAAGTAAATAAACCGACACGCGGAAATTTCAAAAAACACAATTCTCCTGTTTTCAGGTATGTGAAAGAATTTCGTCTGAAAGTTTATAAAGATATTGAAGAAGGCGAAGTTTTTGATGTGAACATGTTTCAGGAAAACGAGATGCTCAAAGTAACCGGAATTTCCAAAGGAAAAGGTTTTGCCGGTGTCATGAAAAGACATGGTTTCAGAGGATTTAAGGCGTCGCATGGTGTTCACGAATCGTTCAGAGGTCCAGGTTCCATTGGACAATGTGCCACACCTTCCCGTGTGTTTAAAGGGAAAAAACTTCCCGGTCACAAAGGGGTGGAAAAAGTCTCCGTAAAAAATTTGAAGGTAATAAAAGTTCTTCCGGAAAAAAATCTTCTTCTTATTAAAGGTGCTGTTCCGGGACACAGAAACGGGATCGTCTATCTAAGAAAAGAGTTGTAGTCAGGAGTCATAAATGTTGGAAGTAACCAAATATTCAATGCAGGGTGAAGAGATTGGCAAAGTTACTTTGCCGGAAACATTGTTTAATGTTCAATCAAAAAATCCCGATGCATTATTATATGAAGTGATTAATATGTATCTTGCCAATCAGCGGCAAGGAACGAAAGCTGTAAAAAACAGAGCGGAAGTTCACGGAAGCAGTCGAAAATTATACAGACAAAAGGGAACCGGAAATGCCAGAGTCGGAAACATCCGAACCCCAATCAGAGTTGGTGGCGGAAACGCTTTTGGACCGAAACCGAAAGATTGGCATAAGAAAATTCCCAAAAAGAAAAAAAGATTGGCTTTAAAATTAGCTTTGACGCAAAGAGCGCAGAATAATCAGATTGTTGTTGTTGAGTCACTTCAATTTGATAAACCGGAAACGAAAAAGGCAAAAGTGCTATTGGAAAAAATAGTTCCGGAAAAAAGCAAAACCTTGCTTGTGATTGACGGGAACGATAAGATGATTATTAAATCATTCAACAATTTGCCAAAGGTTTCAATGGATAAAGCCGATTCAATTTATGCTTATGAAATTCTTAAATGCAATTTTTTGGTTTTGACTGAAGATGCTCTGAAAAAAATCGAGGAGGTTTTTGCATCATGAAAAACGCACGCGAAATAATCATTGCTCCTCTTATCACGGAAAAAAGCAATTTATTGAAAGAACATAACAATAGTTATGCTTTCAAGGTCGATATTGATGCCAACAAAGTTGAAATCAAAAATGCCATCGAAGAAATTTTCCATGTTAATGTTGAAAAGGTAAACACAATCAGACAACGAGGAAAAATAAAAAGAATGGGAAGATTCTCCGGTAAAAAAGCGGATTGGAAAAAGGCAATCGTTAAGCTGAAAAAAGGCGATACAATAGAGCTGACAGAAGTATAATTCAGGGAGATTTAAATGGGAATTAAAAAATATAGACCTATAACTCCGACCTTGAGATATAAAACCGGTTATACTTTTGATGAAATAACCAAAAAGGAACCGGAAAAATCTTTGATTGTTCCACTTCCTAAGAAAGCCGGAAGGAATAATCAGGGTCGTATAACTTGCAGACATCGCGGCGGTGGTCATAAAAGGCATTACAGAATCATAGATTTCAAACGGAATAAGACCGATATTCCGGCAAAAGTTGCTGCTATCGAATATGATCCGAACCGAACATCCAGAATAGCATTATTGCATTATGTGGACGGAGAAAAGCGTTATATTATTGCTCCTGCTGGAATTAAAGTCGGAGATACTCTTATGTCGGGAACAAAGGCGGAAATCAAAACAGGGAATGCACTTCCTTTGGAAAGAATTCCTTTGGGAACAATCATTCACAATATCGAGTTCAAGCCTGGAAGAGGCGGACAAATAGCTCGCAGCGCCGGCAATTACGGACAACTCGTTGCTAAAGAAGGCGACTGGGTTCATGTGAAAATGCCTTCCGGCGATGTTCATATTTTAAGAAAAGAATGTTTTGCTACCATTGGAAAGGTGGGAAATGCCGAACACAATGAAATTGTAATCGGGAAAGCCGGCAGAAAGCGTTGGCTCGGAATCAGACCGACTGTTCGCGGTGTTGCCATGAATCCTGTGGATCATCCGATGGGCGGCGGTGAAGCCAAAACTTCCGGAGGAGGACATCCTGTTTCTCCATGGGGAGTTCTCGCCAAAGGCGGTAAAACCAGAAAATTGCATAAGTATTCAAACAAATACATAATTAAATCAAAGAAGAAAAAATAAGGATAGGTGAAGAATGGCTCGTTCAATAAAAAAAGGACCATTTGTAGATAAGCATCTGGAGAAAAAAGTAGATGCGTTAAATGCAGAAAACAAGAAGCAGGTAATAAAAACTTGGTCGAGAAGATCAACGATTTTGCCGAAATTTGTTGAACATACTTTTGCAGTCTATAATGGTCGAAAATTTGTACCTGTGTATGTAACGGAAAACATGGTGGGTCATAAATTGGGAGAATTTTCTCCGACGAGAACTTATCGCGGTCACAAAGTAAAAAAATAATAGTTAAATAGTATAGGGAGCTGAAGGAATGGAAGCAATAGCAAGAGTTCGAAATTTAAGAGGCTCAGCAAGAAAGGCAAGGTTAGTTCTGGATTTAATTCGCGGCAAAACCGTGCCTGAAGCTCAGAAAATATTGCTTTTCTCAAAGAAAAGAGTGGCGGGAGATGTGGCAAAACTTCTCAAGTCAGCAATCGCCAATGCAACCGTTAAGAAAGGCAAAATAGATATAGACAATATGATTGTTAGCACAGTATATGCCGACGACGGACCGATTATGAAAAGATATCGACATCGTGCTCACGGTCGGGCAACCATCGTAAGAAGAAGAACCTGTCACATAACTCTGAAGATATTGGAAAAGGAGGAAAGCCGTGGGTCAGAAAGTTAATCCTATCGGTTATAGAATCGGCATTAACAAGAATACCGACTCTGTCTGGTTCGCAACGAAAGATGATTATATAAATAATCTTCATGAAGATTTGAAAATTAAAAAATATATCAAGAATCGTCTTCGAGAAGCGATGATTTCCAAAGTAACCATCGAGAGGAAAACAAAATCCGTTTCGATTGATGTTCATACGGGAAGACCCGGTCAGGTAATCGGGAGAAAGGGAGCCGAAATTGAAAAATTAAGAAGCGAACTTTCTATTCTTATAAATAAGAATCGAAAAAATCCTCTTAATGTGTTTGTGAATGTTCAAGAAATAAAAAAACCGGCTTTGGATGCTGTTTTGGTCGGAGAAGAGATAGGAAGACAACTTAAACAGCGAGTTTCTTTCCGAAGAGCAATGAAATTCGCCATCAGGAATGCCATGAGAAACGGAGCGGAAGGAATCAAAGTTCAATGTTCCGGTCGTCTCGGTGGAGCTGAAATGGCTAGAACCGAAAGATATCAGGAAGGCAGAACTCCGCTTCACACACTGAGAGCGGATATTGATTATGCATTGACGGAAGTTACCACAACTTACGGAATTATCGGTATTAAGGTGTGGATTTACAAAGGCGATATTTTGAAATAAGGAGATGCATCAATGTTAGCCCCAAAAAAAGTTAAATATAGAAAGAGACAAAAAGGACGCAGACGAGGACTTGCTTACCGCGGAAGCACAATTAGCTTCGGAGATTACGGAATCGTGGCAATGGAAGCGGGCTGGATCACCAGCAGGCAAATCGAAGCCGCACGTGTGGCGATTACCAGAAAAATGAAAAGATCCGGAAAACTTTGGATTCGAATTTTTCCCGATAAACCGATTACCAAAAAACCGGCTGAAACAAGAATGGGAAAAGGTAAAGGCGCTCCGGAATATTGGGTTGCAGTGGTTAAACCCGGAAGAATCATGTTTGAATACGAAGGAGTGAACCTTGATGTTGCCAAAGATGCCGCTCGCTTAGTAGGACACAAATTGCCTATAAAAGTT
Organism: Candidatus Cloacimonas sp. 4484_275; assembly: GCA_002085205.1. Taxonomy (GTDB): domain Bacteria; phylum Cloacimonadota; class Cloacimonadia; order Cloacimonadales; family TCS61; genus 4484-275. The sequence goes on from NATF01000052.1 coordinate 4,544, forward strand.
AAATTTATCGTGCGGGAAGGAGTGGAATCATGAAAATGTTAGAACTTCGTGAACTTACAAACTCCGAACTTCAACAGAAATTACATGAAATGACGGAAGAATTGTTTAATCTCAGATTTCAAAAGGCAACTAATCGCCTGGAAAATCCGGCAAGGATTAAGTTTGTCAAAAGAGATATCGCACGCATTAAGACACTTCTTACCGAAAGACAAAAAGAACAGCAGAAATAAGAGGAAACAATGAACGGAAGAAAAGTAAAAAAAGTCGGAGTCGTCGTCAGCGATAAGATGGATAAAACGATTGTCGTAAAAGTCGAACGACAGTTCAAACATCCTTTATACAAAAAAATAGTCAGAAGACATAAAAAATTCAAAGCTCATGATGAAAAAAACGAATGCAGAATCGGCGACACAGTACAGATTCAGGAAAGCAGACCTCTCAGTAAAGACAAAAGATGGGTTCTGAGCAAGATAATAGAAAGAAGAAAATAAGGAGTTTGAAATGATTCAAGCCCAGACAATGTTAAATGTTGCGGATAATTCCGGAGCCAAAAAAGCCATGTGTATCAAAGTGCTTGTGGTTATAGTTGCTGTTAAATCTGCAATTCCGAGAAGCAAAATAAAAAAAGGTTCGGTTGAAAGAGCCGTAATTGTTCGTACACACAAAGAAATTCGTCGAAAAGACGGTTCTTATATCAGGTTTGAAGATAATGCCGCAGTAATGATCGATGAAAGAGGAGAGCCGAAAGCGACTCGTATCTTCGGTCCGGTAGCTCGTGAATTAAGGGAAAAACATTATACCAAAATAATTTCCTTAGCACCTGAAGTTCTTTAGAGGTTGATAATTATGGAAAAAAAACAAAAAGATACCAGAAAGAAAAAAAACACCAATAAAAAGTTTGGAAACAGGAAAAATACGAAGATGGCAAGTACCAGCCAGAAAAAGCTGAATATTCATCATCGTAAGCATCATCACATGAATAAAATGCCGATCCGGAAAGGTGATTTTGTGATTGTTATCACCGGTCCTTACAAAGGTGTGAAGGGAAGAGTTCTGAAAGCTTTTCCGCAAACTCAACGAGTGATTGTGGAAAAAGTGAACTTCATTAAAAAACACACCAGACCGACTCAACAAAATCCGCAGGGAGCGATTATTGAAAAAGAAGCTCCTATTCATGTTTCCAATGTCATGCTTTTTAACGAAAAACTGAACGAAGTTACCAAAGCTGTTTATAAAACAGTCGGGAAAAATCGAGTTCGTATAGATAAGAAAACCGGAGATGAGATTTAAGGAGTAGGGAATGAATCGTCTGAGAGAAAAATATATCAAAGAAGCAATTCCCGCATTGATGAAACATTTTGAATACAAAAATGTTCATCAGGTTCCCAAATTGGAGAAAATATCCATTAATATGGGAGTCGGAGCGGCGACACAGAACAAAGCCATCTTGGATAATGCGGTAAAGGAATTGACATTGATTGCCGGCAGAAAACCGATTATTACAAAGGCAAAAAAATCTATTTCCAATTTTAAATTGAGAACCGGAATGCCGATTGGATGTAAAGTGACTTTACGCGGAGAAATCATGTATGAATTTTTGGATAGACTAATTAGTATTGTGATTCCCAGAATTCGTGATTTAAGAAGGAAAACAGCTTCTTCTGAATCTGGGCATGCCTTTTAAAAAATAATTAGGAGAATATTTTGGCTAAGAAATCATTAATCGTAAAACAGCAGAAAAAACCGAAATTTGCAGTAAGAAAATATTCACGCTGCAAAATTTGCGGACGATCTCGTGGTTATATGCGCGATTTTGGTCTTTGCCGTCTTTGTTTCAGAAAATTGGCATCAGAAGGTCAAATTCCGGGAATTAAAAAGGCTAGTTGGTAAGGAGATAAAAATGAGCGTAACAGATCCAATTGCTGATGCAATCACGAAAATAAGAAATGCTTACAGGGCAAAACACAAGACGGTTACCATCAATCACAGTAACCTAAACGAAGCTATTGTGAAAATTCTGGCTGACGAAAATTTTATCAACAGCTATGAATTGATTGATGTTAATCCGGAGAAAAAAATTCACAGAAAACAGATATTTATAAATTTACGATACACCAACAGCGGTGAACCGGTTCTGAAAGGAATTCAAAGAGTTAGCAAACCGGGACTTCGGATTTATGTTAACTCCAGAAATATTCCGCGCGTTTATAATAATACCGGTTGCGCCATTCTTTCGACAAATCTCGGTGTTATGGTCGATAGAGATGCTCGCAAGAAAAAAGTTGGCGGTGAATACATCTGTAAAGTTTGGTAGGGAGGAATCGTGTCAAGAATAGGAAAAACTCCTGTAAAATTGCCGGAAGGCGTAAAAGCCGAAATTAATAAAAATAAGATAACGATCAGCGGAAAACTGGGAAAACTGGAATATAACCTTTTAGACGGTATTTCCGTGCGTGAAGAAAACGGATTGCTGTTTGTGAGCAGAAGCGACGATACGAAAGAGCAAAAGTCTTTCCACGGACTTACCAGAGCATTGATTAACAATATGGTTATCGGTGTGAGCAAAGGTTATGAAAAAGTTTTGCAAGTTATTGGAACAGGTTATACCGCTGAAACCGTAGGTCCTTGGCTCAAGTTGAATGTTGGTTATTCACACGAAATTTTGCTGGAAATTCCGGAAGGGATAAAAGTGGAAGCTCAAGCAATTCCCAGAAGAGAGCAAGGTCCGCTTCAGGTTCAAGCGGTTATTAAAGTGAGCGGAATTGACAAAGAAAAAGTCGGTCAATTTGCGGCAGAAATAAGACATTGCCGTCCGCCTGCACCTAATTTGAAAGGCAAGGGAATTCGCTGGGAAGGTGAACGAGTACGAATTGTTTCCAAATCCAGCACACAATAAATTTCAATAGGATGAAATTATGAGAAATACGATCACATACAAGAAAAGATTGGCTCGAGAAAGAAGAAAAAAATCGATTAGAAAAAAGGTTTTCGGATATTCCGATAAACCCAGATTGGTTGTTTTTCGCAGTTTGAAAAATATTAGTGCTCAGATCATCGATGACGAAAAGGGAATAACACTGGTTTCGATGTCCACTCTTTCAAAAGATTTTCAAGCTGGTGAGAAAGCCAAAAAGAAAACGGAAATGAGCTTTGCAGTAGGATATCAGTTAGGTAAAAAAGCGATCGAGAAAGGCATTAAAAAAGTCTGTTTCGACAGAAACGGTTACCTTTATCACGGGCGAGTAAAAGCTCTTGCCGACGGCGTGAGAAAAGCCGGTGAAGAAGCCGGAATAAAGATGTTTTAAGAGGGAATAATGGAACAGAAGAAAAATAATTCTCAAGTTGAAGATAAATTTGCGGTGGAAAAAATTGTTACCACTAACAGAGTGGCAAAGGTTGTTAAAGGCGGAAGAAATTTCAGTTTTAACGCCACTGTTGTTGTTGGTAACAAAGAAGGAAGAGTCGGAGTTGGGACCGGTAAGGCGAATGAATTGGTTGATGCGATCAGGAAAGCAAAGGAAAAAGCGTCAAAAAATATGTTTTCGGTTCCTATCGTCAAAGGTACTATTCCTCATGAAATTATCGGTCGTTTCGGTGCCAGCAAGATAATGTTGAGACCCGCTTCTCCCGGAACGGGAATTATTGCCGGCGGTCCTGCTCGGGCGATTTTAGAAGCTTCCGGTATAGAAAATATTCTCACAAAATCTCTTGGTTCCAATACACCCGCTAATGTTGTGAAAGCAACCGTGGATGGTTTGAGCAAATTAAGAACTATTAAGCAAGTTGCCAGATTCAGAGGAAAAACCATTGCCGAATTAACCGGTCAGGAGGAGACAGATGCGTCTTAAAATTACTCAAATCAGAAGTACTATAAAAAGAAAAGAAGACCAAAAACGAACCATTGCCGCTCTGGGATTGGGAAAAATTAACAGAGTAAAAATTCACGACGATACTCCCGTAATTCGCGGAATGATAAAAAAAGTGGTTCATCTCGTAAAAGTAGAAGAACTCAAAGAAGAGACAAAAAAAGCCGCATCCAAACCAAAAAAATCGGTTAAAAAGGCAACCGAAAAAAAAGAAGTTAAAACTGCAGAAGCAGAAAAATCGGAAAAGAAAAAGATTGTTGAACCTGCCGCAAAAACGGAAAAGGAATAACGGGCAAGGAGAAAATAATGGAACTTCATAATATTAAACGTCCCCGAATAAAAAAACATAAAAAAAGATTGGGTAAAGGTCAGGGAACAGGACAAGGCGGAACAGCCGGAAAAGGGCATAAAGGACAGAAAGCTCGTTCGGGCGGAAATATTCCGGCATGGTTTGAAGGCGGTCAAATGCCTTTGCAGAGACGAGTTCCCAAAAGAGGTTTTACAAATATTTTCAAAAAACAATATAGAATTGTGAATTTGAAACAGCTCTTGGCTTTTGAAGACGAAGAATTTGATATTGAAAAATTTGAAGCTTTGAATCTTATCAGAAAAGCGAAAGCGAGAGAAAAAGCTCCGGTAAAAGTTTTGGCAAAAGGTGCCGAAGAATTTAATAAAAAAGTAAAAATAAAAGCAAATGCGTTCTCTAAAACCGCTAAAGAAATAATTGAAAAGAACGGCGGCAGCGTGGAGGTAATTTAAAGTGTTAGAAAGTATTGGAAATGTTTTTAAAATTCCCGATTTAAAAAGAAAGATACTTTTTACGGCTCTGATCTTGGTTATTTATCGATTGGGCGGTTTTGTTCCGACTCCGGGTGTAAATGCCAACGTTATCAGTTCTTTTTTCAATAGTGCCGGCGCATCCGGAAATCTTTTCGGGTTGGCAAATATGTTTTCCGGCGGAAACTTGGGACGTCTTTCTATTTTCGCCCTCGGAATTATGCCGTACATTACCACTTCTATTGTTATTCAACTTTTGGGAAGCATTATTCCTTTTTTTGAAAGATTGAAAAAAGAAGGAGCCGAAGGTCAAAAGAAAATTAATCAATATACTCGTTACGGAACGGTTGCTGTTGCCGCTTTTCAGGCAATTGGTATAAGTTTTTGGACGCAATCCATAACCGCTCCCATTATGGTAAACGGTGTGGAAAAAGTTGTTCCTGCAGTAACTCATCCGGGACTTTTATTTGTTCTGCCAAGCGTAATTACTCTGACAACCGGTGTAATTTTCATTATGTGGTTAGGAGAACAAATAACGGAACATGGAATAGGAAATGGAATTTCTTTGATTATTTTTGCGGGAATTATTGCGCGTTATCCGATAGGATTCTGGCGTATGTTTGAATATGTTCGTGACGGAATTATGCCGATCTTCACAGCGGTTATTGTTCTTATTGTTATGGTGGGCGTAACGGCTGCCGTGGTTTTGGTTACAGAAGCCACCAGAAAAATACCGGTTCAATATGCGAAAAGAATTATCGGGCGGAAAGTATATGGCGGACAAAGCACTTATATTCCGTTAAAAGTGAATACCGCCGGAGTTATTCCGATTATTTTCGCGCAATCCGTTTTGATGTTTCCTAAAACGATAGCGACATTTTTCAGGGGAAGTGCTTTTGCCGATATTATTACGAGTTGGCTTTCCAGAGGAAGTTTTGTTTACACGACTCTTTATGTTCTTTTAATTATCTTCTTTGCATATTTTTATACCGCTATGGTTTTGAATCCGATTGAAATGGCGGAAAATATGAAAAAATACGGTGGTTTTATCCCCGGCAGAAAGCCAGGTAAAAAAACTGCCGAATATATTAATAATATTCTTTTACGAGTAACATTGCCCGGTGCTGTGTTTTTTGCATTTGTCGCCGTGTTACCTGATTTTCTTTCCAAATGGGCAAATTTACCTTTCTATTTCGGTGGAACAGGTTTAATTATTGTTGTCGGTGTTGCTCTCGATACCCTTCAACAAATCGAATCTCATCTTGTCATGCGTCATTATGAAGGATTTATGAAGAAGGGAAAATTGAGAGGACGAAGAGCATAGTTCTTTGATAATTTCTAAATAAGTGTCGGAAGCATGATAAGCATAAAAAATCGGGATGAAATTCTTAAAATGAGAGAAAGCAACCGTATCGTTGCGCTCCTTTTACACGAAGTTAGAGAATTAATTAAACCGGGGATTTCTACGAAAGAACTTGATGAATTTGCCGAAGACTTGATTCGAAAAGAAGGAGGCATTCCTGCTTTCAAAGGTTACCAAATCCCTGGATTAAAACCTTTTCCCGGTGCCATTTGTGCTTCCATAAATGATTGTATAGTTCACGGCATTCCCTCTCCCGAAAAAAAATTGCGAGACGGAGACATCATCGGAATTGATGTGGGCGTTCTAAAAAACGGATTTTACGGAGACGGAGCTTTCACTTATATTGTGGGATCTTCTACGGAAAAGATTGACAGATTATTGCAGGTAACAAAAGAGGCTCTGAATCGGGGAATTGCTGCTGCACACGGAATCGGAACCCAATTACACGAAGATCCGATTGTACCGAATTTCGGGAGAAAAGGAAAAGGTCCGCGATTGCGCGAAGGAATGACGATTGCCATTGAACCAATGGTTAATATCGGAACGAATAGAGTGACTGAAAAAGGTTGGGAATTTTTTGTTGCCGACGGTTCCTTGTCCGCTCATTTTGAACATACGATTTTGATAACGGACAACGAGCCGGAAATATTAACCAGAATTTAAGGAAAATTATTATGGCGAAAGAAGGTGTAATAGAAGTCGAAGGAATTGTCAAAGAGGCATTACCTAATACGACTTTTAAGGTAGAGTTGGAAAATGGGCATGAAATTTTGGCTCATAGCTCCGGTAAAATGAGAATGCATTATATCAGAATTTTGCCGGGAGACAAAGTGAAAGTGGAATTATCGCCCTACGATTTAACTCGAGGACGAATTGTGTATCGCTATAAATGATATATAGTTATCAGGAGAAAAAAAATGAAAGTTAGAGCATCTGTAAAAAAAATCTGTAAAGATTGTAAAATTATTAAGAGAAACGGTGTAGTTAGAGTGATTTGTCCGAGTAATCCAAAACATAAACAAAGACAAGGATAAAATAAGAAGGAGGTTGTGGTTTGGCTCATATAGCAGGCGTTGAATTACCGAGAGATAAAAGAGTAATTATCGGTTTGACATATATTTACGGTATTGGAAAAGCCACGGCGAAAGAAATTTTGCAAAAGGTGAATATCGACGAAAATAAACGTGTGAAAGACCTCTCCGTGGAAGAAGAGAAACTTCTGAGAGATGTTATTCAGAATGATTATATTGTCGAAGGTGAACTCCGAACTCAGGTTGCCATGGATATAAAAAGATTAATGGAAATCGGTTGTTACCGCGGTTTAAGACACAAAAAAGGATTTCCTGTCAGAGGTCAAAGGACTCACACTAATGCTCGTACCAGAAGGGGCAGACGTCGTGGTTCTATGGTTGGAAAGAAAAAATAAGGAGAGATAAAAACAATGGCTAAAGCGACAAAAAAAGGTGCACAGAGAAGAGGCAAAAAGAAAAGAATCAGACTTTCTTTTGATGAAGGTGTAGCTCATATTCATTCCAGCTTTAATAACACGATTATTACTCTCTCCGATAAAGCCGGAAATGTATTTACATGGTCAAGCGGCGGAAAAATAGGTTATAAAGGTTCCAAGAAAAGCACGCCTTTTGCCGCTCAATTGGCTGCGGAAGAGGTTGCAAAAGCTGCTTTGGATATGGGAATAAAAAAAGTTCAGGTTTTCGTGAAAGGACCCGGGGGCGGAAGAGAATCTGCCATTAGGGCTTTGGATGCAAACGGATTAAAAATAACCATGATAAAAGATAATACGCCATTACCTCATAATGGTTGTAGACCACGAAAAACCAGAAGGATTTAAGGGAAAAAATTATGGCAAGATATACAGAATCATCCTGTAAATTATGTAGAAGAGAAGGCACAAAATTATATTTGAAAGGTGCCAGATGTAATTCCGAAAAATGTTCTTTTAACAGAAGACCTTATATTCCCGGTGAACACGGAAGTCCGAAAGGTTTTGTGAAAAGCGGTGAACACGGAAGTCCGAAAGGTTTTGTGAAAAGAATGAGTGATTACGGTGTTCATCTGAGGGAAAAACAAAAAGTCAGACGAATTTACGGCATTTTGGAAAAACAATTCCGCAAATATTTTAAAATGGCCGCTAGAAAATCGGGTGTAACCGGAGAAAATCTTTCGGCAAGACAAATCATTTTGCATGGTCATGTGAGAGTTAACGGACGTAAGGTCAACATTCCTTCGTTTTTGGTTAAACCCAATGATGAAATCAGCATCAAAGAAAAAAGTAGAAATATGAATCTTATTCAGGAAGCGCTGGAAAGCGCCACCGAATCTTCTCAATTTGAATGGTTCAGTGTGGATAAGGATAAATTCACCGGAAAACTTCTCGGCATTCCCTCTCGTGACCAAATTCCTTTGGATATCGATGAGAGATTGATAGTCGAGTATTATTCCAAATAATATAGGAGAATTTTTATGAAATTCCTTGAACCTTTACAGTTACCGGAAAAAGTTCAAGTAGATGAAAAAACATACAGTTCCACTTTCGGTAGATTTGAAATCGGGCCGTTGGAACCGGGATTTGCCACCACTATCGGCAACACTCTTCGAAGAGTGCTTCTTTCTTCCATTCAGGGTGCGGCAGTGCGATTTGTGAAAATCGAAGGATTGCACCACGAATTTGCTCCTATTCCGGGTTCTGATTCCGATTTTATCGACTTGATCCTGAGATTGAAAAAATTGATTATCAAAACCGATTCCGTTAATGAGGAAAAACTCGTTCTCGAACATAAAGGAATAGGACCGATAACGGCTGCCGAAATCCAAGAAACGGGAAGTGTTTCCATCATTAATAAAGATTTGTTTCTTCTTGAAATGACGGAAGATATGGATTTTAGAATGGAGTTGTGGACTGGGATCGGAAGAGGTTATTGTCCTGCCGATCAACACGAAATGGAAGATAAACCGGCCGGTGTGATTCCGATAGATTCTATCTATTCGCCGATTACCAAAGTAAACTTTTTCGTGGAAAATCAACGAGTAGGGGAAAAGATCGATTATGATAAATTGATTATGGAAATTTACACTAACGGCAGTATCGAACCGAAAGATTCCCTCTATCTCGCCGCAATGATTTTGAGGGATTTGTATTCGAAGATAGTTCTTTTTGAGAAAGAACCCGAATACATAGAAGAAGTGGAGATGGATCCGGAATTGGAAAGAATGGAAAAAATTCTTTCCACGAGCGTCAACGAATTGGAGTTATCAGTTCGTTGTAGCAATTGTTTAGCCGCCGCCAAAATCGATACAATCGGGGAACTGGTCGGAAAAACCGCAAATGAAATGCTGAAATATCGAAATTTCGGGAAGAAATCTTTGGAAGAAGTAAACAGTTTGTTGGAAAAATATAATCTTTCATTGGGAATGGATGTAAAAAGTATTAAGAACGAAATCGAAAAAGCAAAGAAAAAAGTAACAAATAAATAAGGGTGAAATTATGCGACATAGAGTTAACGGAAGAAAATTCGGCAGAGAAAGCGGTCATAGAAACTTAATGTTAAAAAATCTGGTTAAATCTTTGGTTGAATACGGCAGAATAAATACAACTCTGGCAAAAGCCAAAGAAATCAGAAGTTTAGCGGAAAGACTGATAACATACGGAAAGAAAAACACAGTTCATCATCGCCGACTTGCTTTTAGGATTTTACAAAACAGAACTCTCGTAAAAAAAGTTTTCGATGAACTCGCTCCTCAATTTTCCGACAGAGAAGGAGGATATACCAGAGTTTTGAAAACGGGTTTTCGCAAAGGTGATGCCGCTGAAATGGCAATTATCGAATTTAGAAAAAGAGGAAACGGGAATTTCTAAAAAGAAAAATTAAGTTTCGTCTTATATCTTTTAACTTATTTTTCTTAAAGACTGTCGAGTTCGGCAGTCTTTTTTTTTGTTTTACAAATATGAGCAGTTTATAAAAGTATCGTTTAAAAAAATATCAGAGGGTAAAATGGAAAAACTTTCTTATGAACAGATTTTAGAATTTCT
>NATF01000053.1 GCA_002085205.1 Candidatus Cloacimonas sp. 4484_275
ATCTCCGTCAATATCGCCGTAAGCGGCACTGCGGAAAATGTTTTCCTCAAATTCCCACGGAAAACCTTCCGTTTGTTCAGCATCAATGTTCAAAAGATTAATATTTCCCGTCACATCGGTAACAAGAATTTCTTTCTCGCCGTCAGCATTAAAATCGGCAATTATCGGATTAGCCTGAAGAGTGTAAAAACTTTGCCAAGGCCAATTTTGTTGAAAAAGAGACAACTCAAAACTCAGTTCAAAAGAACGATGATAGGAAATATCTTCATTTACGGGCGCAAAAATATGCAAATTATAATGACAAGTTCCCAAAGCGCAATCGGGCGAAATGGAAATTACAAAAGGCGAAGCCGTTACGGAAGTTCCTTCGGCAATGTTTCCGTAAAAAACGGAATCCTGTAAAACCTGAATATCATCGTTTTCAAATTCTATTATCGCATAAACATTCTCCGCATCAGCCCAATCATCATCATTTTCCAAAGTTATTTCTATTTCAATCGTTTCCCCGGGATTGATAAATCCGTCGTTATCGCCCTGAACATCGTTATACACGACATTTTGCGGTTGAATGTAAGGAAAACTTCCCACTGCATCTTTCACCGAAACGGAAGGGTCGCCGAGAAGAACCAATTCATAATGAACCCAACGCAAAAAAGTATTTGTGAGAGCTTGGTTTGCCAAAACAATTCTGGATTGTGCCAGCGCTTTGCCCAATTGCCGAATGTTGTCGTTGAAAAGTGCTTTGAAAAATTCTATATCGTAAGGCTGCGAAGGACCGTTTGTATTCCCCGGACTGTACCAACCGTAACGCGTATTTCCCACGAAAGCAAATAAACCGGCGTGACCGTTTACCAAATTTTCGGCAATCGATTCTCCCTGATGGCTCGTAGCTTCGTCAAAAGCGGCAGGATAACAACCCTGAGTATAAGCAAATCCATATTCCGTATTCGTATAAGAATTCACCGAACCGATTGTTTGCCCGAAAACAATTGATTGATTGGAATGTCCCATATGATTAATAATACTCAAACCGGAATTGATAGCATTTGTTACCGCTTGAGGGCTGTAAGTGTCTTCTCTCTGGTAAAGCCGATAAACATGATAATTTTCTTCCAGGAAAGGCACTTCCGCAGCAACTTCATCCTTGTAATCTCCTCCCCAAGTAAGCGGATTCCAATTCAGATTTTCTCCCAAAAGATAAGCAATGTCCGTGCTGATTGTCGTTTCCTCGACATACGATTGAGTTTTATGGAAAAAGTTGTCGAAATCAATCTGAACATCAGCCGGAATTCTTCCGATTGCAATTTCCGGAATTAAATCCACATCATCCTCAATTTCGCCGAAAACCCGATTCCCATTCGCATCCCAATCATTATCCAAACAACTGTAATACAGATCACACGGCATATGATGATCCACGGTTCCGTAACCGGTATCGATAAAAACCCCGCGAATGGGAATAATTTCGTCATCGCCGCCCAAAAGCACATATTCCAACGGAAATTCCGTTCCCGAATATGCTTGATAAGCATTGATAATGAAATTTTTTATCTTTTCCGCATCATCACCGCCGGCAAAATTAGAATAAATTTCCGAAGTGAGAAAAATCTTCGTTTTAACGCCTCTTTCGTTTTTCCAAGATAGAAACTCCTGCAAATATTCTTCTCCGTTTTCATCCGTGATGATTATCATCGAATAAGGATCGTTGGGATCGGGTAAATCACGCTGAGGAGGAAAATAATTTTTTTGATAGGAAGAAATAACGGCAGGATTCAAAATCGTTCTTTCCAACAATTTTTTCGTTTCGTTATTTAATAATAAAAATTTATTTTGCGTTTCAAAAAGATTACGGTCAAATTCCGTTTCTACATCAATCTCTACTTTATCATTCCAAACAAGCTCCTTTTTTACCGGATTGAATTTATACGGAAACAAATTAATCAAAAGTATTTCAAACCCGTTCATCCGTTGTGTTCCCAATACTTTGTAATTCGTTTTGGGAAACAATTCGTCGGCATTGTAAATCGATTGACTCATTCCTTTTTCGGGAATCGAAAAAGCATTGGAAATCGGTTGGATTTGCTTGGCGTAATCAATGAAAACATTTTCTATTTTATGAACTTTACCCGCCTTAACAAAATTTATTGATTTGAATTTTTCACCCATCGGCAAAAGAATTTTAACGGGAACATAAGCAATCTGGGGTTCTCCGTCGTTCAATATTACCGGCAAATCATTTACAAATCCGTTATTTTCTATTTGGGGAACAGGAATATGTATTTCCAATGAAAATAACACCACCTGTAACAACAAACCGATTAATAAAAATCTTAACTTCATTACTACACTCCTTCTTTGAAATTGACACAAATTTGGTCTTTTTATAGGTCAAGAAAAAAATAATCGGCGGAATTTATTGCCTTCAAAAAATCCGATTTACCGGAAATTAACAGCGATTTATTGACAATAAAAAGCTCATTTTAATTTTTGCACCGTCGGGATGTAGCGCAGTTCGGTAGCGCGTACGGTTCGGGACCGTGAGGTCGCAGGTTCAAATCCTGTCATCCCGACCATTTTTTATTTTGAATCAATTATTTGACAGAATTACTTTTCCCATAAATTTAAGGTTCGTAAAATTGTTTTCGTCGGTTGACGAAAAGATAATTTTCCAATCGGAAAAATTCAACAATGGTTTGCATACGGTTCCGTTAGCTTCAATGTTTATGTAACCGCTATTTTCCCGGACAAAATAAAAATTAAATTTCAAGACAAGGAATATATCATCAATTCCGGTAAAGGTTGGCGCAGATACCCTAAAGGCTATTTTGAAAATATGCCGGAAAAACTTATTCGCTTTCTTTCCATAAACTTGAATCGCAATCTCATCAATATCATCAAATTCAAAACCAAATATCGAATCGTATATCTCGGTTCTCAGCATTTTCAGGGAAAAAATTGCGATGTAGTTCTATTGCAAAACGAAAATTTCCAAATGAAAACATTGATTGATAAAAAATCCCATTTGCCCGTGCAAATGATTTACAAAAATTTGGAAACCGACGAACCGGAAGTTTTCTACCGCAATATAGAAAAATACGCGGACATCAACGGTATAAAATATCCGGTCCATACGGTTACTTTCGACCAAAACGGAGAAAAGATTTGTGAAATCAAATTGGAATCCGTTGAATTTAATGTTCCCGTAAACGAGGAAGAATTTTAAAATTTTCTCAAATCAAAATCTTTCTTTTCATAAAATTTCTCTAAAAATAACTTTTTTTGTAACCATTAAAAACAAATTTAATTAAATAATAAGATAGTTTTAAAAAATTTTTTGGCTTGACAAAGAATAAAGCCGGAAAAGAAAAGTTAGCAGATTTATACAAAAAGTGCTAAAATAGGAGTGAGAGGAGGTTCAAGGAAACATGATAAAACTGCAAGATCTAACTAAGGATTACGGCGAATTGCGGGCGGTTGATCACATCAATTTGGAAATTCACGACGGTGAGATTCTTGGTATGCTCGGTCCGAACGGAGCCGGAAAATCGACTACATTGAAAATGATAACTTGTTATTTCGAGCCGACGGAAGGAAACATTTTCGTTGATAATTACAATGTTTTGGACAATTCGCGAGAAATCAGAAAAATGATAGGTTATCTTCCCGAAAACAATCCGCTTTATCTGGAAATGACGGTTTACGATTATTTGGAATATGTGGCGGAAATCAGAGAAGTTGCCGATTTCAAACACAGATTAAAAGAGGTTATCGATAAATGCGGATTACACGGCGTAATTTCCAAACCGATTAACACGCTTTCCAAAGGTTACAAACAAAGAGTGGGAATTGCCCAAGCGATTATTCACAATCCCAAAATTTTGATTCTCGACGAACCGACTTCCGGTCTTGATCCGAACCAAATCATGGAAATCCGCGAACTGATAAAAGAGCTCGGAAAAGAAAAAACTCTTATCATCTCCAGCCACATTTTGCAAGAAGTACAAGCCGTTTGCGATCGAATCGTCATAATCAACAAAGGAAAAATCGTAGCGGATGGTTCTGCCGACGAACTTAAATCCAACATTCAAAACAAAACAAAACTTTCTTTGGAATTGATTGCTCCCGAAAACGAAATCTCCGAACTGGCGGAAAAAGTCGCCGAGATTGAACTTCTTTCGTATGAAAATGTTGGAAACAATGTAATCAAAGCAGTTATTGAATACGATAACAAACAGGATAAACGAGCAGACATTTACCAATTTATTAAATCCAAAGATTGGACACTTCTGGAAATGCATCGCGAATTCATCAGCTTGGAAGATGTATTCAGAAATCTTACCATTGAAGAAGGAGGAGAATGATGAATTACACTTCGGTCATCATGAAAAAAGAATTAAAATCATACTTCAAAACGCCGACCGCATATATTTTCCTGGTTCCGTTTTTACTGATAAGCGGATGGTTTTTTGCAAGTCCGCTTTTTGTTAATAACGAAGCCGATTTAAGGTCGTTTTTCAACATAGTTCCCTGGATTTATATTATTTTTGTTCCGGCAATAACGATGGGTTTGATGGCGAAAGAAAAAAATACCGGAACCATTGAACTTCTAACCACATTCCCCATCAAAGATTCGGAAATCGTGATGGGAAAATTTTGGGCGGCGGTTATTTTGATTGCCGTCGGGCTTCTTTTTTCTCTGTTCTATTTCTTCACGATTGTCATTCTGGGAAAAAACATAGATTACGGTTCCATTTTCTGCGGTTATTTGGGTTTATTATTTCTGGGAGCGGTTTATAGCGCCATTGGAATTTTTGCTTCCAGTTTAACCAATAACCAAATCGTAGCATTCATTATCAGTTTTTTTATAATTTTTTTCCTTCATATCGTCGGTTACTCGCTTTTCTTTATTCCCGGTTTTTTGGTCGGAATCTTCCAATACATCAGCGTCGGCTATCATTTATCAAATCTTTCGCGCGGAGTGATAGACACAAGAAATGTGATTTATTTTCTCAGTTTGATAGTCTTGTTTTTGAAACTTTCGATGGTTTCCTTGCAAAGCAGAAGATGGAGATAGGAGGACGATATGAAAAAAAACAATGCAACCACCACCAATATAATAATCTTTATCGCTATTTTGGTTTTCATAAATTTGATTTCCATTTCCATATTTACCAGAATCGATTTTTCCAAAGGAAAAATTTATTCGCTTTCCAAAGCCAGTAAAAACGCGGTGAGAAATTTGGAAGATCGTTTGGTAATTAAGGCGTACTTTTCCAAAAATCTTCCCGGAGAATTGGCGGATGCTCGTCGTTTCACCCAGGATATTTTATCGGAATATCAGGCTTATTCTCACGGAAAACTTCGTTTTGAATTCATCGATCCTTCCGATGAGGAAAAACTGAAACAGGAAGCCAATAAAAACCATATTACACCTTACACGATTCGTGTTTTGAAAAACGACCAATATGTCGTGCGTGAAATTTATATGGGTTTGGCTTTTCTCTATCGTGACAAAACGGAAACGATTCCGATCGTGCAAAATACGCGCGGTTTGGAATACGACATCACCAGCACAATAAAAAAAATCACCGCTCAAGGTCTGAAAAAAGTCGCAATGTTCGAAATGGAAGAACCGGCACCGCTTAAAAATGCTCAAGGAGAAAAATTTTCCGTTGTCAGACAACTCGTTTCCGAAAATTATGAACTTTCCACAACAGACCTCTTTTCCAAAGTGGATACGACAATCGCCGCTCTTATTTTTACGGGAGTGGAAGATTCGCTCGCCGAAGAACAACTTTATAACCTTGATCAATATCTTATGAACGGCGGAAACATTATTTTCTTCCAAGATAAAGTGAAAGCGGATCTGCAAAACCAAAAAGCCGAACAAATCAAATCCAATCTGTTTGCTCTTCTTCTCAATTACGGAATAAACATCAAAACAAATTTGGTCGCCGATGCCGAATGCGGAGCCGTTCAAGTTCAAAGACAACAAGGATTTTTCCGCATCAATACGCCTGTAAATTATCCGTTTTTTCCGGTTATTCATAATGTAAATAAGGAAAATTTGATTGTGAAAAATCTGGATCAAATGCAGATGATTTTCGCTTCGGAAATAGATACCACCAAATCGAAAGAAGGAATTTCATTTGAACCGCTTTTCTTCACTTCCGACCATTCGGGCGAAGTGAAAGCTCCCCGTCTCGACATTTCCGTAATGAAATATCTGAATAAAAATTTAAAAGCCATGTTTAATGACGGTCCCAAAATCGTAGCGGGAATTTATTCGGGAAAATTTCCGAGTTATTTCAGAAATAATCCGAATTATCCGGAAGCAATAAAAGAAAGTCCCGAAGTAAAAATTTTGTTTGTAACGGACTCGGATTTCATTCAGGACGGAGCAGGAGCCGGAATCAAAGGAAACATGGATTTTGTTCTGAATGCGTTGGATTACATGGCTTCCGATGCGTCGCTCATCAGCATTCGTTCTCGCGAAACGGAATATCGTCCTCTGCGAGCAATCAGTCCGACATCCAAAAAAATAGTTCGTTGGTTCAACATTCTTTTCCCGTCAATTCTGTTGATTATTATCGGCATTTTAATATATAAAAACGAATTGAAAAAGCGAAAAATTATAGGAGAGCTCTATGAATAAGAAAAATCTTACAGCCCTGATTATATTAGTTGTTTTGATCGTTATTTATATGCTCACTAAATTGAATAATAAAACGGAAAAGCTCATTTCCTTTTTTGATGTCGATTCTTCCAAAGTTGCGGCAATAGAAATTTCTACGGCGGAAGACACTTTGAAATTGGTGAAGACCGACGGCAAGTGGATGATTGATTATCCTGTCAAATACGAACCTGAAAAGAGAAAAATAGACGATATTTTCGGAAAAGTTCTGAAAGCAAAAACCTCCAAAATACCGATTTCAGAATCAAAAAATTCATTTGAGACTTATAATGTAACCGACAGTTTGGGAACGAAAATTACCTTTTTCGATAAAAACGGAAAAATTCTCTCTTCGGCAATTGTCGGAAAAAGCTCCAACTATAATTCTTCTCCCGTGCGCAGACCGGACGAAAACAAAATATATTTGCTGAAAACCAACATAACTTACACTATAAAACCTCGTCTGGATTCATGGAGAAACCGTTACATTGTTAATTTCGACAAAGAGAATTTGAGCAAAATATTTGTTTCCTACGACGACAATAATTACACTCTCACGGCAACCGACACACTTTGGCAATATGACGACGAAAAAGAAAGTTTTCCCATTAAAGAAAAGAACCGAGCTCTAAAAAACATTCTCAGCAGCGCTTCAAAAGTCAGAGTCACCAAATTCATAGATAATGATTTTGAAAAATATGCCAAAGATTTTGAAAATCCGATTTTGGAATTAACAATTGAAGATTTCGACAATAACTCTTGGCATCTGAAATTCATCAAAGGCGAAGATAACAAGGTTATAATTCAGAAAAATGATGAAACGGAACATCTTTATATGGTTTATGAAAATTGGATAAAAAAATTCCAGAAAAAAGCCGAAGATTTTCAAAAAGAAAAATAGTATAATTTTATAAAAAACCAAACCTTCAAGGTTTTTTCTAAGAACCTTGAAGGTTTTTT
>NATF01000054.1 GCA_002085205.1 Candidatus Cloacimonas sp. 4484_275
GAATTTGTGTAGGAACAGAGTGAATCGACAAAATTATTGTTGTAACCGATGATTTTCTTTTCACCGCCGACAATCACAGAAGGATAACCGGACAAATTGTAATCAATGAATCTTTCTAGGGCATCGGGACAATAAAGCGAATCGGAAATATCCGAGAAATAATTGAGAATTTCACAACTGTCAGGATTCAAAATTTCCGCTTCTTCGCTCCATATTTCATTATTATACACGCCCAGTTTCAAAAAATTCTCTACGAAAATATTTTCCGGTTCGTATGGGAAAATGTTCAGATAATAATTTTTTTCGTTATTATCCGGTAAATCATCAAATCCAAGTTCGTGAACCAATCTTGCATCTATGTTGTATTGCGAATATCTGCGCAAAAGGTCGTATTTATAAAGCGGGTTTTGGAAATAGTTCATTGTCAATTCTTCATGCGCGGAAATTGAAGATATGTAAATTGTGTCGGTTATTGTCCAAAGCGGATAAGTGATTGAAAGAGCAAGATAACAATTTGTGAAGATGATGTTTGAATTATTTCTTACCGTAAAGACCGGATAAGCATCGAAATTCAGGGAACCGTCAGGATAATAATTTTCATCGATTTGCAAATGGAAATCCACCAATTCGATGTCTCTTTCTATCAGGAAATTTCCTTTAAGCGAAAAAAGAAATTCCGAGACAAAACCGCTTGCGGCAAGATTAAAATAGTAATCGTCCTGTCTGTAATAACTGTGAGTTCCGTCTATCGCGGAAGCGGCAATGAATTGATCGACGGAATTAGTGGGATAGTCCGCAATTAGCCAAAAAATGGTATCTGTGTATGAATGTGAAAAGGTGATTTCGTTCCAACCCAAAACGGGATTAATCGTTTGAGATTCAAGCAATTCTCCCGGTTGGTTTATGTTGTTTTCACATAAACGAACCGTTAATTCGTCGTCCGGCAATTCATTAGGAATATAAATATAAGCGCCGGTTGCTTCGAATTCCAAACTATCAATGGAATCGAAATAATTATTGAAGTCGAAAAAAACAGCCCAACTTTCCGCGCCGTACCAGTGTAAGTCATCGGTATTGTTATGATAATAAGCCAGTGAATCGCGGGAAACGATTTCCGTGTTGTTTCCTTCTCCGACAGTGAAATTAACGGCGGCTAAAATGCCGAAAATTCCCCATAAACTTATTATCAATAACTTTTTCATCATTTTCTCCATTGGCAAAACTTCAATGAATTGTTAATCTGTAAAGTTTTTTCGGCACTAATATCTTGCTTTCTTAAATCCTCTCCATCTTCTGTGAACCCAAAACCAATCGGAAGGATGGTCGATGATGATTTTTTCCAAAGTAGAGGAAATTTTTTCGGTCAATTGTTTGATTGATTGTTCGTTGTTTTGGTAATTTGTCGGCAATATCATCGGTAAGATGATAAAATGATTTTTTCCGTTGTTTTCTCGGACTGCAAACGCCGGCACAATCGGACATTTCAATTTGATGGCTATTTTCGCCGCTCCTACGAATGTGGAAGCGGGAAAACCTAAGAAATTGGTAAGAATACCGTTTTTCCCCGCGTTTTGGTCTATTAATATGGCAACGATATAATTATTTCTCAATTTTTTTATTATTTCTCGGAAGGCATTTTTTTTATCAATGATTTCTATATTATCCTTTTCTCGCAGTTTATTAGTGTAATTATCAAAATATCTGTTTCGTTGTTTTTTGGCCACGACCGAAAATTTGAAATGTGCCGCTATGTATCTTCCCGCAAGTTCCCAATTCCCGATGTGTCCCGTTGCCAGAATCACACCTTTTTTCATGGCAACGGCTTTTTCCAAATTATTCCATCCTTCCGCGACGGAGTTTGCAAAAAGTTTCGTTTTATTTCCCAAATATGTTTCGGCTGCGGTTTTTCCCATTCCCGCATACATTCGAAGAAGAATTTTTTTTATTTCCCGATTGCTCTTTTCGGGAAAAACCATTTTTAATTGTTCGGCGGCAACTTTTTTTCGGATTCCGATATAATAACCTATTAAAATAAATAGACTTACTATTATTTGTTCGGAAAATTTATAAGGGAAAAGTTTTAACAACTTTAATAATCCCCGAAACAAATAAAACTCTATTTTATTTTTTGTTTTCTTTTTCATTCCTAAACTCCGCTTTCCGGAAAACAAATCTGAAAAACCTCTGCGAGAGGGCAATAAAAAAGAGAAATAAATTTAAGATTGTTGAAAAAAACTAATTAAAATCTGTCCAATTCATCTGTTATGGGAAATTTGATAACAAATGTGGTTCCGTTTTGGGTGAAATAATCTATGGAGCCGTTCAGTTGTTCCACCAGCATTTTGATCAATTTCAGACTCAAACTGTCGTTTGTATTAAAATCGATTTTTTCTGTCATTCCCACGCCGTTATCTCTATAAACCAATTCAAAATGAGTGCTGTTGCGATTAAAATCAATGGAAATTTCAGCGTCACTTTGATTGGGGAAAGCATATTTTATGGAATTTGTTATGAGTTCGTTGAGGATTATTCCGCAGGGAATTGCGGAATCTAAATTGAGGGAAACATTGTTTACTTCAACATTAAGACGAATTTTTTTCGTGGCTCCGAATGAAAAAAGAAGTTCTTTTGCCAAAGAAATGATATAAGATTTCATTTCGACGACGCTAAAATTATCGGTGTCATAAAGTTTTTTGTGAATTAAAGCCATGGAAAAAACCCGTTTTTCACTTTCCTGAAACGCCTCTTTTACATCGGAAGCGGTTTTGATATTTCTGGATTGCAATCGGAGCAAGCTGTTGATTATGTTTAAATTATTTCTAACTCGGTGATGAATTTCTTTCAGCAATACTTCTTTTTCTCTCAGGTTTTTTTCTAATTGTTTCCGTGCCAATTTTCGGTCCGTGATATCTCTGCTGGCAACCACAATTCGTTCTAATTCCGAATTTTTATCCAAAAGAAAAGAACCGAATGTTTCTACCCAGAAAATTGTGCCGTTAGCGTGAATCATTCTGAATTCAAAGCGGTCATGAATAGAATCTTCATTGGTAAAATGAAGTCTTTCCTTAACGAATTGATGATCTTCCGGATGAATAAAGTCGTAAATCGGTCTGTTTATCATATTTTTGGAATCATGCCCCAAAAATTTTTTGTGTGCGGAATTGGCGTAATGAATCACTCCTTTTTCGTCAATGAGAGCAATCATATCTCCCATATTTTCCACCAGTTTTTTGAATCTTTTTTCTTTGGTGGCGACCTCTTTTTCACTGAGATAAAAATACAAAACCATACCGATAACGGCAAGAATCAGCAAAACAACTTCGCTTATCAAAGCGTGAATGCCGGTGAGCGGTTCGACAATAAAATCTACAAAAACAACTAAAAGAATGAAAAATAAGACCAATATGAAAAACAGGTCTTTGTTCTTTTCATATCCGTCTTTTTCCGTTCTGTATTTTTTGAAAAAAACAATTGCCAACGGAGCGGAACCAAGAAAATAAACAAGAAATCTCCAAAAATAAAGATATAAAGGCAATCCCCAATAAATTCCTCCGCTTTTTTCCAAAGTCGGGGAAACAGGACTGAAAATTGTTACCACGGAAAGGGCAATTCCCAAAATAAAAACTAACCAAAATCCATAATACGGCGATATTTTTTTGTTGCTATAATAAATGAAAAGATAAGCAAAAAGAGCATTTGCAAAACTTAGCAGAAAAGAACTTACTATCAGCATTATTTTTATGCCGAAACTATCGTGCGCAAAAATGGTACCGGCGAATGCTCCGCAAAAACTCACCAAAGCCAGAGAAAGAAAGGTCAAAAAGAATACAAATGAGTCGTGTTTACCACTTTCCCGCCAACTGAGATAAAAACGGTAAACAATAAACAAAATAGCGAATGATGTGGGGAAATAAACGATTCCGGTAAAGGAAAGACTCATTTTTTTTATTCCTTTTTTAATATCCCTTTATTCCGAATGCTAACTTTTGAAATTATTATTTATTTGTCAAAGATTTCATTTTTAATGAAATTCAATTTCATTTAAAATAAACCAAAACTTCCTTGACTCGAAACCGATTTGCAATTTTTTTAACTCAAAAAATCGGAGAGAATTTTGAATATTCTGGCGATAGATACTTCATCAACTTCGGGCAGCATTGCCGTCTGCAAAGAGAACAAAATTGTATTTGTCAGTTTTCTGGACTTACAGATCACACATTCGGAAAGATTGATGCCGCAAATCGATTTTGGTTTCAAACAAAGCGGAATTACGCTCGATGACATTGATTTGATTACCATCACGAACGGACCGGGTTCGTTTACGGGAATACGCATCGGACTTTCTACGGCAAAAGGATTTTGTTTCGGAAAAAAAATTCCGCTTTTACCCGTGAACACTCTGGAAATTTTGGCTTTTAATGTTTACGGAAGTTGTTTGCCCATTCTTTCTATGATTGATGCAAAAATGGACGAAGTTTATGCGGCTCTTTATTCTCCCGAGATGGAAATTTTAATTCCGCCGCAAAATTGTAAGCCGGCGGATTTTCTGGATAAAATAAAGGAAAAGGTAATTATCGTTGGAGACGGGGCTGTGAAATATCGCGAGACAATTTCAAACAGCGGAACGGATTGCATCTTTGCTCAGCCGCATCAGAACATTGTGTTGGCTTCCGCTTTGATAAGTTATGCGCTGAAAAATAAAACGATTCCCAAATATGATTTTGATTTCATTGCCGATTTGGAACCTTATTATTTGCGAAAATCTCAAGCGGAATTAGCGAAAATGAAAGCGGAGGACAGATGAAAAAAAGACCGCATTGGCATGAATATTTTATGGAGATGGCTTTTTTGGTTTCCAAACGCTCCACCTGTTTGAGACGACAAGTCGGAGCAATAATTGTGAAAAACAATCAGGTTTTGGCGACAGGCTACAACGGCGCTCCCAAAAATATCAGACATTGTTCGGAAACCGGTTGTCTGCGGGAAAAGTTAAAAGTTCCGTCCGGCGAAAGACACGAATTGTGTCGCGGAGTTCACGCCGAACAAAATGCCATTATTCAAGCGGCGGTCAACGG
>NATF01000055.1 GCA_002085205.1 Candidatus Cloacimonas sp. 4484_275
AGTTTCATTAATAACTTGAGTTTGGAGAATGTAATAATTACAAATAATTTTGCCGATTGGGGCGGCGGAATTTACTGTTATTATTCCGGCCTAAGTTTGGAAAATGTCACAATAATCGGTAATTCCGCTGATTATGGTGGTGGAATCTACTGCGCCGACAATTCCAATCCGAATTTGATAAATAGCATTTTATGGAATAACAACCCTCAAGAAATCTATTTCCATTATCAATACTCACCTTCATCCGTTACAATTTCCTATTCCGATATTCAAGGTGGTGAGGAAGGAATAGAAACAAATGACAACGGAATCATTAATTGGCTGGAAGGAAATATAGATGCAAATCCTCTGTTTGCAGACACGCTTTATCATCTAAGTTCAAATTCTCCTTGCATAGACGCGGGAATTCCCGATACGACCGGTTTAAATTTACCGCCTTTTGATTTGGATAATAACTTCCGCGTTTGGGACGGCGATAATAACGGAATTGCAATTATTGATATGGGAACTTTTGAATACGATGCACCGCCGTTTGTATCGGTAAATGGTGAGATTGTGACTAATCCGTCATCTTCCGCACTGTTTCAGAACTATCCCAATCCATTTAATTCGAGTACAACGATTTCTTTCGAATTAACCGCAAAGGACGCCAAAAACGCAAAGATTGAGATTTACAATATCAAAGGACAAAAACTAAAAACCTTAGATGTCATCCTGAGCGGAGCCGAAGGAACTACTATCTGGAACGGAAACAACGATTCAGGAAAACTTGTCGGTTCCGGAATTTACTTTTACAAATTAAAAGTAAACGGCAAACCGGAACAAATCCGCAAATGTATTTTATTAAGGTAAGTGTGCAAAAGCGATTATTTCTTCTTTTTCTCTCTCACTATTGAAATATAAACAAAATCGCTTTCTCCGGTTAATTCATCTTTTGCCAGAATTTTCAGTCGATAGGTTGCATAATTTTTTAGTTTTTTCACCGGCTTGAGAAAAAATTCTTTTGAATTTTCCTTCATAATTTTTACCGAAATCGAATCTCCCGTCTCTTCCGCCAAAAAGTTTTGCGCGCAAATCCTCTTTGAGAATCAGCTCGGAAAATGTAATCTTAAATTCGGGTGAAAGTGAATTTAGAGTTGAACCGCTTCGAGGAAATATTCCGATAATTTGCGGAGAAATGGTATCTTTCCGAGTGGTGCCGACAAAATCTATCAGAGAAACAGGATTTAAATTCCCCTTCAAATCCTCAACTTCATCAATTTGCAATTGATAGCGAATCGTATCCATTTTTTCCGTAACCAGTAAAATTTCATCTTTATTCAAATAATCAATCAAAATCGGAAGCATTGTTTTTACGGAATCATCCATAGCGGTAATTTCCATTTTTGAATAACGAGATATTTTCTCGGAAAATTTTATTTGCAACTGGTTTGAAAACAAAGCGGTAACGGATTTAATTTTTGGTTTGACGGTATCCGCGTAAACAAGATGAATATCGATTTCTTTGTTCTTTTCCATTGTAAAGAAAGTCTGAAAATACGGTTCTTTCTCATAATCGAAAGATTCGTTTTTGTTCTTGTCAACAAAGGATTCCAATAAGAAATTTCCGGTATTGAGATTAGCAAGTTCGTAATTATCGTTTTTGGTTATTCGAGAGAAAATTTTTGTCGAATCGGCGGTCATCAAATTTCCGCTTTTAAAAACAAAAAGATAATTGTCCTTCAATTCGTTTTTATGTTCGCCTTTTATTTTCCGAGTAAAAGAAAAAAAATAATTTGTGTTTTCTTCCAATTCTTCGTTAATTTGAATTGTCAAAGTTGTGGCATTCCACTTAAATTTTTTCTTCAAAATCGGCGGATAAACATAAAATCCGGTAAAGATCGTGCTTCTGTCAATCGGCTTGGAAAATGTTATTTCAATATCTTTTCCCCGAATATCACTGAATTCTTCCGGAACAACCGCCACAATTTCCGGCTTGATAATATCTTTTTCTCCGCCGGTCGGAGCTTTTTTATGTCCGCAGGAAACAATAATAAATGTGGTAAATATCAGCCCCAAACTTAACAAATTTCCGAAATTTGTTAAGTTTAATCCTTTTTGCCTGTTTCCCAATTTCATTTCGTCAAAATCCGTTTTCCAGCAACATTTTTTCGGTAATCTTCGGTTCTTTTTCCTTCCGCAAAAAACGAATAACATATTTTCCGATAATATCGAATTCCAAATTTACATACAACGAATTTTCCAGATTTGTCTCTTTTCTGGTGAAATCAATCAGAGCCACTTGAAAAGAATTTTTCTTCAAATCCGCAATCGTCAAACTAACATCGTATCAACATGACCCTGAACAAAATGTCCGTCAAATCTCGAGCCTACTTGCAACGCTCTTTCCAGATTCACCGAATCGTTAACTTTCCAGAACCTTGCCGTCGTTTTGGAAATTGTTTCCGCCATCACTTCCACTTTGAATTCCGAATTTTTCAAATCAATGACGGTTAAGCAAATTCCGTTACAAGAAACGCTGTCTCCAAGTTTCAGAGTTTCAATAACCTTAGAGCTGGCAATCGAAACAAATTTTTTTCCGTTTTTTTCTTCAATTTTGGAAATTTTCCCGACTTCTTCTATTATTCCCGTAAACATCTCAAAATCCGGTTAATTATCTTTGATTGAATATCGGCGTTTCAAGGCGTTTCCCAGTGTGATGCTACTCGTATATTCCAAATCACCGCCAAAAGGCAAACCGGTTGACAGTCTTGTAATTTTTTTAACAAAAGGTTTCAGTTGAGTTGCCAAAAAACTCATCGTGGTTTCGCCTTCCGCCGAAGGATTTAAAGCCAATATCAATTCGTCAACGGAATTATCTTTCAGATAAGCAAGAAGTTTTGGAAAATAAATGTCATCGGGACCGATTCCTTCCAAAGGAGAAAGAAGTCCGTTCAAAACAAAATATTTGCCTTTGTACTCATTCGTATTTTCAATCAAATACACATCTTGCGTGTTTTCTACAACGCAGAGAAGGTTGTTTTGCCTCGTTTCATCGGAACAAAATCCGCAAGGATCTTGTTCGGAAAGCATATTGCAAATTGAACAATTTTTGAAATTTTTAACCGCATCGGCAATGGACGCGGATAATTTTAGCGCCTCTTCTTTGTCCATTCCGATAATATGCAAAGCCAATCTTTGAGCGGATTTTTTGCCGATTCCGGGCAATCTTCTCAAATTTTGAATCAATTCTTCTAACAAACCGCTAAACATTTTTTAGAAAAGACCCGGTATTTTCATGCCGCCGGCAAATTTGGAAAATTCATCTTCGGAAGTTTTCTCAATTTTCTCGCGAGCTTCGTTAAATGCGGCAATAATGAGATCTTCCAACATTTCCACATCATCGGGATCAACTACTTCCGGATCAATTTTCAGAGAAATCACTTGATTTTTCCCATTCATTTGAATTTTCACCATTCCGCCGCCGGATGTTCCTTCCACAACTCTATTTGCCAATTCTTCTTGCGCTTTCAAGAGTTCCTGTTGCATTTTTTGAGCTTGTTTCATCAAATCTTTCATTCCTTTTTTTCCACCCGGTAACATATCACCTCCAAAATCAATTTATTATCTTTTTTCTTATCAACAAATTTTGTTTTATCGTTTCAAGTCAAATGATTTTATTTCTTGGATAAAGCTATCTTGTAAATTCGATTTTTGGGAATGCCTGTAATTTCTCGAACTTTTTCGACAGCGGCTTTCACGGAAAAATTCCGTTTAAGAAATTTATCCAAAAGTTTCCCGATTTCTTCGTCGGAAACCGCTTCGGTTTTTGCACCTTCCACCACAATTACGAATTCGCCTTTAAGAATCAATTTTTCAGGAGAAGAAAGAATTTCGTCAATCGTTAGTCGATAATAAGTCTCAAACATTTTGGAAAGTTCGCGAGCAATTACCACTTTCCGGTTACCCAAAAATGTCTTCAAACTTTGGAAAAATTTCATCAATCGATGCGGAGCTTCATAAAAAATCAGTGTATCTTCTATTTTTGAAACTGATTTTAGCAGTTGTTCCTTTTCGGATTTTTTGGTTGGGAGAAAGCCCAGAAAATAAAATCTTTTCGTATTGAATCCGGAAGAGACTAACGCCGGAATAAAAGCAGTTGCTCCGGGCAAAGTTTCCACTTTAATTTCGTTTTTAATTGCTTCCCGAATAATAACCTGAGCCGGGTCGGAAATTCCGGGAGTTCCCGCATCGGAAATCAGAGCAACATCTTCCCCGTTTTCCAAATACCGAAGTATTTTTTCCACTCTTGCTCTCTCATTAAACTTGTGATAACTGAACAAAAGCGTTTTAATTTCATAGTGTTTAAGCAAGTTACCGGAATTTCTCGTATCTTCGGCACCGATCACGGAAACGGATTTCAAAATTTTGACAGCTCTTAAAGTTATGTCTTCCAAATTGCCGATCGGAGTCGGCACAATGTAAAGAGTTCCGTGTTTTTTATTCATATAAATCGAGAAATATTTGTGAAAGAAAAATTATCCTACTTTTCCGACCGGCAAAACGGTTTTTCCGCGACTTTCATTCAGAACTTCCGCCATTGCCAAATAGATAGCGGATAATCCGCAAATGATGCCTTCCCAACCCGCAATTTTTCCGATAAAAGCGGAACCTGTCCAATCACGGAGCGCCAGCAACCAAAAAAGAATTGTGAGAGAAAGAAAAATAAATTGGAGAATTCTGTTTGTCCTAAATGTCGCTAACCACATAAAAAAAGTAAAAACTCCCCATAAAAAGAGATACCAAGCCAAAAAAGCCGCCGGAGTGGAATCAGCCCAGCCGATTTTCGGAAATACGAGAAGAGCAACCAAAGAAATCCAAAACAATCCGTAAGAAGTAAACGCCGTCGTTCCAAAAGTATTTCCTTTTTTAAATTCCATGATTCCCGCGAAAATTTGCGCCATTCCGCCATAAAAAATTCCCATTGCCAAAATCATTGCACTGATCGGGAAAAAACCCGCATTATGAATATTCAAAAGAACGGTTGTCATTCCGAATCCCATTAATCCCAATGGCGCCGGATTTGCTAATTTATTTTCCATAAGTTTTCTCTCCTAAAAAAAGAAAAACTTCCGAAGTTAACTTCGGAAGTTTTTTAATTTTACATTCCGTACATCTCTATTATTTCCTGTTTTGTCTTCCCTAAGATATTGTATTTTTTGCCGATTTTAATGAAAGCATCAAGAGCTTTATCAAGATGATGAATTTCATGTCCGGCGGAAATCTGAGTCCTAATTCTGGCTTTTCCGTTCGGAACAACCGGGAAGAAAAATCCGATGGCATAAATTCCTTCGTCATACAAATCCCTGGAAAAATCTTGAGAAAGTTTGGCATTAAAAAGCATTACCGGTACAATCGGAGTGTCACCGGGTTGTAAAATAAAACCGGCTTCCGTTAATCCTTTTCTCCAATATTCTGTATTTTTTTCAAGTTTATCTCTTCTCTCGGTGCTGGCGGAAAGAATATCAAGAACTTTCAGGACACCCGAAACCACAACCGGCGCAATCGTATTGGAGAAAAGATAAGGTCTGGCTTTTTGACGGCACATTTCCACGATTTCTTTTCTTCCGGAAACACAACCGCCGGAAGCTCCGCCCAAAGCTTTTCCAAAGGTAGTTGTAATAATATCAATCTTTCCCATTACGCCGTATTTTTCGTGAGTCCCTCTTCCCGTCTTGCCGATAAAACCGGTGGCGTGCGAATCATCCACAAAAAGCATAGCATCATATTTTTCACACAATTCAACCATTTCGTCAAGTTTCGCCGTATCTCCGTCCATGCTGAAAACACCGTCGGTGATAACAACTTTAAGCCTTTTATCGGCATGAAGTTGCAATTTTTTCTCAAGATGTTTCATGTTCGAATGTTTAAAAGTGTCGTGTTCGGCGGGAGCAAGACGAATTCCGTCAATGATGGAAGCATGAACGAGACGGTCGGAAATCATCACATCTTCGCTGGTAAGAATCGCTTCAAAAACACCGGCGTTGGCATCCATGCAAGAAGGGAAAAGAATTGTATCTTCCGTTCCCAGAAATTCCGTTACCTTTTTTTCCAACTCATGGTGAATATCTTGAGTTCCGCAAATAAAACGCACCGACGACATTCCGTAACCGCGTGAATCCAAACCTTCGTGAGCGGCTTTAATTACTTCGGGATGACTGGAAAGTCCCAAATAATTATTGGCACACATGTTAATAACTTTTCTCAGAGAAGAGCCTTCGGGAAATTCAACTTCGATATCGGCGGCTTGAGAAGAATGAATAAACCTCTCTTGTTTGAATATTCCCGCTTTTCGAATTTCTTCCAATTGACTCTGGTAAATTTCTCTAATTTTATCGCTAAAAGCCATAATTAACTCCTTTTTATTATCTAAACGATCATTCCAAACCAATAAAAATTCGGAATAATCAATTTATAAAATTAACCGGTAAATTCTTTTACCAAAGCGGCAATTTTGTTGACCGTATCAAAAGCTTCCGGCGTCGCCTTTTCATCGGGAATTGAAATTTTGTACTTATTTTCCAAAAATCTTTTTAAAGAAACCATCGAAAAAGAATCTACGATTCCGCCTGAAATCAACGGAGTATCGTAAGTAATTTCTTCGTCTTCGTCTTCCAAATATTCATCGATAACATAGTCCAATACAATGTCTCTAATGTCTTCCATTTTTTTCTCCTTTTTCCATTTTTATTATAAATTATTCATCATCTTCCAAAGTGGAAGTATCACCGATTTCTTCTCCCCATTCTTTAGCGTGTAAAAGTCTTCTCATTATTTTACCGCTTCTGGTTTTGGGAAGTGATTTCACATATTCAATCTCTTGCGGCATTGCCAACGGAGACAATTTTTTCCTGATAAAATTCATAATTTTTAATTCCAATTCCGGTGTCGGTTCATAACCCGGTTTCAAAGTCACGAACGCTTTGACCACTTCCATATTCACTTCATCGGGCTTGGAAACAACAGCAGATTCGGCAACCGCTTCGTGTTCCAAAAGAGCGGATTCAACTTCAAAAGGACTTACGAGGTGTCCGCCGGTATTGATCACATCATCATCTCGACCGACAAACCAGAAATAACCGTCTTGGTCAATATAAGCTCTGTCGCCGGGAATATACCAGCCGTTTTTGAATTTTGATTTGTAAGTTTCTTCATTTTTCCAATAAGTTCTCATCATTGAGGGCCAGCCCGGTTTGAACGCGATCAGACCGATTTTCCCCGATTCGGTTATCTCTTCAAA
>NATF01000056.1 GCA_002085205.1 Candidatus Cloacimonas sp. 4484_275
TTTTCCCATTTTTCGGCGACTTTTCGATGCCAACGGGAAAAATATGTTATATCCGGTTTTCCTTTCCACAAATCGCGATAATCGATAATTAACGGTAACCTGAATCTTTTCGCCAAAAGATAACCGATCAACGCGTTTGAATAAGGTCCGACCGTAGCATAAATTACATCTGTTTTTTGAATTTTAAGAATATATTTTCCCTTTTGCAAGGCGAACGGAAGCCAACCGATTTTGGAATCAATCGGAAAAACATCACGCCAAAATTTCTTTTTGTTTTCCGGAATTTTTCTATAAATCCTTTCTCTTTTTTTTAATCTTATTTTTTCAAAAAAATATAATAACCTCATCGGGTCCAACGATTCGCTGCGATAAACTCTTGCGTTTCCGATTTCGGATAAAAGAGAATTGTCGTAAGCAATATACTCGATATTTTTAACGGTTAAAATCTGCGGTTGCCAACCGAAGGCGGGAAGATATTTCACGAACTTCTGAACGCGTTGAACTCCCGGGCCGCCCAACGGCGGAAAAAAATACGCAATCATCAACAGGTTTTTCATCTATCTTTTTCTCCGGAATAAACCGTGATTTCGAAAGTTGTGTCCGCCGGAACATTATGAAATTTTATCAAGTTGCCTTCCGTGGAAACCAACTCGGATTCGGAAATCTCAAACTTTCCGTCGCCGGTAAATGAAATCGTAAAATTTTTCGTTCTTTCGGGAAAGTAAATCTCAATTTTATTTTTTGAAATTTCCTTAAACATCACCGAATTTCTCAATTTCCACCAATCCGATATTTCCCGATAGGTCGCTTTGAAAATATGCTTTCCCGAAATTTTTTCCAAAACTCGGGAAAAAAGTTTTTCATCATAGAGAACATCCGCAAAATTGGAAAGCGAAAAATCAAAACCCAAAAGTCCGTTAACACTTTCCACAGATTGAAAAAGTGAATCTATGATATTTTTGGCATCGTCGAAAGAAACCTGCTCCGTTCTGGATATTTTCAGAGTTTCATCGGAAAAAGTCAGAGGAATTTCAGGGCAATTTCGGATATGACCGACATTTCTGTTTTGCAGCGAATCGGTGGGCACAAAAACATAAAAAGGAAATCCGATGCCGTTAAAAAAACCGCTGTAATCATTGTAGGCAAGCGAAGAATCGTAAATAAAACCGTGTTTGTTATGCAAATGCGGCGTAAAATTTATATCGTATTTGAAATCTTTTTGTCGAACTCCGCATCGATTTTCTTTCGTTATTTGCAATAATCTGTCTTTTTGCTTTTTGTGAATATCGCTTTTATAGGAATAATAAGAAGCAAGCAAAGAAATTTCTTTTCCGCTTTTCAAAATTTTGGAAATTTCTTCTTGTAAATCAACATCTTCGGTATTGTAATCCACATCTTCTCGGGCATTATTTTCAGTTCCCAAAAAAAATGTGCTTTTGATATGATGTTCCCTTTCCATTTCTTCGATAAGGGAAAAATTCCAATATTCTTCCATGTTGGTGAAAAGGAATTTTATTTTTCGGAAAAGTTCCCGAAAGAAATATTTTAGTTTATAAATGTAAAACAGGTCTGTGACGAAACTTTTCAGGTAACCGGAAAAATTCCATTTTTGCAATTTGTCGATATTATGAGAAATAACAACGGCAAATTTCTCGGCATTCGGCCAAAATTCTTTTTTAAAAATATAATATTCCTTCTTCTCCCGAACCACGGAACAATTAACCGGAGATTTAAATTTTTCCTTGGAAAATATCGGAATCGGATGTGATAATCGGATTTCGCGCAAATATTCTTTTAATAATTCTTCGCTGATTTTTTGCGGCTTATACAAATCAGCTTCAAAGGGAACAAAAAAAATTATTTTCCGAAAAGCCACAAAATACGCTTCTTGTAAGGATAACGGCACCAAACCGTAAAAAAATAAAATGTCATTTTCTTTCAATTCGGGAATTTTGGAAACATATTTATACTCAAATCCCAGCGTTTTGAAAATGAAATCAAAGACATATTTGATTTCTCTCTCAAATTTTTCCAATCTGTAATCGATATAAAGCGCTATCAAAGTTTTTCCTCTATCCCGATTAAAAAAATAAAATCGTTGAGATTTTAAAGCGGCAATAGCAGTTGTTCCACTCCCCATAAAAGGATCCAGAATTATATCGGTTTTAAAGGAATACAGTTGAATAAGTCTGAATGGTAACTCTTCTGGAAAAGGCGCCGGATGTCCGACTTTTTTAGCGGAAACTGCATTCATCGTCCAAATTGATTTTGTCCATTCAATAAATTGTTCCTTTGAAATTGTATTAATTTTAATTTGTTTTTCCTGCTTATTTCTACTCCTTTTCATATCTCCTTTGGAAAAAATCAGTATGTATTCGTGAACATCTCTTAAAATAGGATTTGAAGCAGATTGCCAACTTCCCCAAGCTGTTGAAGGACTTGCACTTGCTGCTTTATTCCATATAATTTCTCCTCTCATATTATAACCAATGTCAATCATCATTCTCGAAATATAATCCGAAAGCGGAATGTACGGCTTTCTGCCGATATTTGCAACATTAATACACGCTCTACCACCATTAACCAAAACTCGATAAGTTTCAGTAAAAACTTTTTTTAATAATTCCAAATATTCGTTCAAACTTAAATCTTCATCATATTCTTTGGAAACATTATAAGGAGGAGAGGTTATCATTAGATGAACCGAATTATCCGGTATTTCTTTCATATTTTCGGAAGAACCCAAAATAATCGTGTTCAAATATTTTTTAGGAAAATCCCGAACAAAAGTATCCGCCTTAATTATTTTGTTCTCGGAATATAATTTAGAATTATAAAATTTCGATGAATCATGATTTATTCTGCCTGAAGTACCAAATGAACTTGATTGTGTTCCTCGTCTCATATCAATTCCTTATTAGAGATAAAAATTTCTCTGCTTTTTCGATTTCCGATTTTTCTTGATTTGCCAAAGAAATAATTTTTCCTAATTCTTGTTTAGAAATCATCGAAGAAAAATAATTCATATCATTTTCCAATAGTTCGCACAAAATCGAATGTAATTCGGAAACTGAAAAAATCGTTTGGAAACCTTTTTCTTTTGTATTCTTAATAAATTCACTTTTTGTCGGATTAGGATACAAAGATAAAAATCCTTGAATTACTCCGGATTTTTTTAAAAAATCAACTTTGTTTTCATAGCTTTTATTTATAGGACTATTGCCAAGTATAATGATAGGAATTTTTGTGGAAAATTTGTTATAAACCCTAATATTAATGGATTTTCCAATTGCTTTTAGCATTGAATCAGAACGAAGTAAAGAAGGAGTTCCTTTATGAGATTTATAATCTCCGATAAATTCCAATATATTATTTTGCGGCGAATATTTGTAATTTGAAATGATGCTCATTTTAATTTCAAAAATAATTTTTATGTTTTGAGGAACTTGGACCGAGGAATCGGTAGTACAAAATGCCAAATCAGCATTAGATCTTTTCGTCAAACCGATTTCTTTACAAACGACATTGTTAACGGCATATAAATTCAACTTTTTTGCAATGGGGTTTAATAAATCTTTACACCATTTTTCCGTAAATTGTCCGATTAAAGAATTTCGACTTTGTAAAGTCTGTCCGTTATTTTTTTGTCCTTTTTTTATGTATGCAAAATATTCTTCTCCGAATTTATAAAACAGTTTCTCTGGAGAGGCAAAATTCTTTAATGTTTCGACAAAAAATTTTTTCTCCGTTTCTACACTCCATAATTTAAAATTACTCATCGTTTCCTCCCAGATACAATATAGTAAAATTTCAATATAAATTCAACCCAATTCATTTCACAAAATTATTTAGCAAAAATTTAACCAATTTGTTTCTATCCTCGATATTTTTTTAATCCCTCTCTGAAAATGGACATCGCTTTTCTCAAATCGTTTTCGTTCAAAATATAGGCGATTCTAATTTCATTTTTTCCAATATCCGGAGTGGCATAAAAACCTTGAGCAGGCGCAAACATCACGGTTTCGTTATCAACGGAAAAATCCGTAAGCATCCAAGCGGCAAAATCGTCCGCATCTTCAATCGGTAATTTGGCAATGATATAAAAAGCTCCTTTCGGTTTGATACAGACAACTCCTTCGATTTTCTGCAATTCATCGAAAACAATGTTTCTTCGTTTATCGTATTCCCGCAAAATTTTCTTGAAATATTCTTCTTCGATATCAATCGCCGCATTTGCCGCCAGCTGATCGATCGTCGGCGGACAAAGTCTTGCTTGCGCAAATTTCAGAGCGGCATTCATTAGTTCTCTGTTTTTGGAAATCAGGCAACCGATTCTGGCTCCGCAAGCGCTATATCTTTTGGAAATGCTGTCAACCATAATTGCCAGATTTTCCAACTCCGGAAACTCCAATATACTTGTATGAGTTAAACCGTCGTAAACAAATTCCCGATAAACTTCGTCGGAAATCACGAAGAGATTATGTTTTTCGGCAATATTCGCTATCCTTTCCAAATCTTGTCTCGAATAAACCGCACCGGTCGGATTTCCCGGATTACAAATCATAATGGCTTTTGTTTTCGCCGTTATCAACGATTCGATTTTTTCATTTTCCGGGAGGGCAAATCCGGTTTCCGCATAAGTGGTAAGCGGAACGATTTTTACTCCCGCCATCGTCGCAAAACCGTTATAATTGGTGTAAAACGGCTCGGGAATGATAATTTCGTCTCCCGTGTTGCAAGTAACCATCATCGCAAAAATGATTGCTTCCGAACCGGCAGTCGTTACGATTATATCATCTTCGCCAATCTCGATATTATGTCTTTTATAATATTTTACCAAATTTCTCCGATAAATTTCCAAACCTTGTGAAGGTCCGTAAGCCAAAACTTTTTCGTGGTAATTTTTGTAAACATTCAGCATTTCTTGCGGTGTTTCGATATCAGGTTGTCCGATGTTCAAGTGATAAATTTTTATTCCTTTCTCTTTTGCCCTATTTGCGAGCGGCATCAGTTTTCTGATTGGTGATGCTTGAATGGTTTTTGCTCTTTCCGAAAGTTTCATATTTTCCTCACTTTATTTTTTTTATTTTATTTTTTTCCGCCAGTTTTTCCATTGCTTTTTGCACAAAACTTAATTTGTTTTTTATCTCTTCTTTTTTTTCAATGAAAATCGGTTCACCGTAACTAATATTTATTTTGGAAAAAGGGTTGGGAAATCTAAATTTATCCCAAGAATTAAATATTCGTTCCGAAGAAATGTCCACTGCCACCGGAATAATCGGCAAACGAGTGTGAAACGCCAAATAAAGCAAACCTTCTTTTACTTTTTGGGAAGGACCTTTCGGTCCGTCCGGCGTTATCGCCAACGAATGTTTTTTCGAAAGTTCCATCATCTCTTTCAGTGCTTTGATTCCCCTTCTGGAAGAAGAACCGCGAGCCGTTTTAAAACCGAGAACCTGCGCCGGTCCGGCAATCAACTCTCCGTCTTTTGACGGCGAAATAAGTACCGCTATTTTTTCAAATTTCCTTTGAAACAAAAGCGGAATCATATCTCTGTGCCAGAATGAGTAAATTACTCGCTGTGCGGGAATGTTAGTTAAAGTTTTAATCCGAAAAGTAGAACCGACCAAAAGCACGATTCCCGCCGCCAAATATTTTTCCAAAAAAAGAAAAAATCTATTCATTTAACATTTTCTCTATGATATTTGCCGTTTCTTTTGCCGCGGATTTACCGCCGAGAATTCGACGAATTTCCCGAAGTTCATTTGCCATTTCATTATATTTTGTCGGAGAATTCAAAACGGATTTTATCTCTTCGGAAATTCGCTCGGCATTCACTTCGTTTTGAATTAATTCGGGAACAACATCTTTTCTGAGAACAATATTCGGAAGACCGATTTTATTGATTTTAACAATTCTTTTCCCGATTTCGTACGAAATTGCGCTCGTTTTATAAACGATGATAAAGGGAGTTCCCACGAAAGCGGTCTCCAAAGTTGCGGTGCCGGAAGTTACCACCAGAAAATCGCAATATTTCATCATTTCATAATTATTTTGCTCGATAATTTTAATTTTCGCAGAACTTTTCCGCATAATCCCGCGAAAAAAAACATTGTCTATTGTCTCCGCTTTGGAAACCAAAAATTCAAATTTTTGCCCGTCAAATCTCTCTATCGTCTCGAAATAAACGGGAAGCATTTTTTTCACTTCGGTATTTCTGCTTCCCGGCAAAAATCCCAACCATTTTTTCTTTAAATCCAAACTATATTTTTCGGCAAATTCTTCTTTGGACAGCTCTATTTTTATTTCTTCGGCAATCGGATGACCGACGAAAGTGGAATCGATATTTTCCGCCCGCAAAAAATCTTTTTCAAAGGGAAGAATGTAAGCAATGTGTTTGGTGTATTTTTTCAAATCATAAATTCTCTTGCGCTTCCACGCCCAAAATTGCGGACAAATATAATATAACACGGGAATTCCCATCTTTGAAGCCATTTTTGCAACGCGCATATTCAAACCGGGATAATCCACCAAAATTACTAAATCCGGGTTTTCTTTCAAAAATATTTCTTTGATTTTGCTCTCCACTTTGAGGAAAAAAGGCAAATGTTTCAGCACTTCGAAAAAGCCCATCACGGAAAATTTTTCAAAAGGAAAAACCGAAACAAAATTTTGCTTTTCCATTTTCTTGCCGCCGATTCCGAAATGAAAATATTGTTTGCCTCTTTTATTCAATTCGGCAAGAACTTCAGCCGCGTGTAAATCGCCGGAATTTTCTCCCGCCAACCAAAATATTTTTTTCAAAATTCGTTCTCTTTTATTGTCTTACAATCCGAAAATTATTCGTTAATTCCCACGATCACTCGGCGATGGCGCGGTCCGTCGAATTCACAAAAAAATATTCCCTGCCAAGTTCCCAAAATCAGCCTTCCGTTCGGGAAAATGCGGAATTAATTTTTTTAAACCGAAAATAATATCACGCGGAACACTCGGATCGGCATTTTCGTTGATGGTTACCGCCGCCGTCGTATGCGGAACAAAAATTGTCACTTTCCCGTTTGAAACGCCCGATTTTTTTATTAATTCAGAAATTTCGGAGGTAATGTTTATCAGTTCTTCTCTTGTCGAAGAGCGTACTTCAAAATTATAATATTTCATCTTCCCTCCTTCCAAAATTTATTTTCAAAAATTTAATTTTCGCATTTATGTCAAATTTTATAAATAAATATTTCGGCTTGACTTTTTTACTCTTGAGAAAAGATTTTAATTATTGGTTCCGTATGATTTGAAAAATTTTTATTATGAGTTCTGCATAATTTTCGACTCCGCTCAGGATGACAGAAAGTAACATAATTTAAAATGTTAAGAAATTTATTTGTCGGTTAGGAGGTGGTTAAGATGATGTTTGAGATTATAACTTATCTGACAATAATGAGTTGTGAATTATGAAAAAGACTTTAAATAACGACAAAGAGGAGGAAAAATGATTTAAATAACGACAAAGAGGAGGAAAAATGAAAAAAATTCATCTTTCGGAAAAAGGAAAAGTATTTTTGGGAGTTTGCGGAGGTTTGGCGGAATATTTCAAAATCGATGTCAGCATCGTTCGTCTGATATTTTTAATCTCGATTTTTTTCGGCGGAACCGGCATTCTCATTTATTTGATACTTTACGCTCTCTTACCGCAAAAAGCGGATGATGACGATATTATCGATGTCGAGCCGACGGAAATTGACGGCGAAAAACCGGAAAGATGTTTCCATAATACGATTAATATTTATTTTGATGAGTTTGGGCGGCGGTGTGGGAATCATACTTTATCTTATTTTCTGGTTTATGTTTCCCAACGAAGATGAAGAAAATCATTAAATTTTGTCTTTAATATTTCAGCATATCGAGGAAACTCTCTATCCTTAATTTCGTGCGAGCGTCGAGATTTCCCGGTTGATCTCCCTCAATCGAAAGAAACGGAAGTTCGATATATTTTTTCAAAATAATGTTATCGATTTGGCGATGACAAAAGGACTGAGTGTAACTGAGAACGGCGTCGATTTTTCTTTTTTCAAGTTGCGGTTTAACATCGGCCAACCGATCATAAATAGAATACGGATAAGTATATTTTAAATATTGTTCGATGAGATTTTCGGCAAGTGAAGGCATACTGAATTGTCTTTGAATTTCGTTAAAAACCACATTTGCATCGTGTTCCAAAAGAAAATCATATAAATCCGTAATTATGGGCGGAACTCCGAGAAAAGCAATTCTAAACTCAAAATCAAGTGGTTTTCTCTCTTTCGCTTCTTTCAGAAAATTATCCAGTTTTTTTTCAAAATCATCCGGATTTCCGTTAAAATCGGAAGAACTGACAAGCCAAAGGTGGTTTTCCCAACCGGAAATTTTGTTTTCTTCATAGGTTAACTTATCCAAGACAATTAATTTCTTTCTAATTTTATCCAGTCTTTTCTTCATCGTTTCCGCTTCCCGATGAGAAACGCCGAAATATTCTTCCAACTTTCGAATTGATTTTGCCAAAGCCGTTCTATCCTTATCGAATGGAAAAGCAAACGGAATCACTTCTATTCCGCTGTCTTGGAAAGTTGCCATCAGAGAATGAGTATTGGAACAATCTCCTTCCATCACTCCTATTACGGCATCAATTTTATTTTCCAAAACGGTTCCGTACATTCCCTTTATCCAAGAACAAATGTTGCGAGGATATCCGGAATACTCCGCTTTTTCAATGAATTGTTGCGCATTACCGGAAATAAAAACATTGTTTAAATCCACCGGAACATGACCGGCGGCAAAAACAATTTCCACCGGAAAAGACGATGTAAATCCGATTATTTTTTTCATTCGTCCATCATTTCCAAATATTGTTCTTCCAATTTTTCCAAATTGTTTTTCAGATGATTGTTTTCATTCTTCAAAAGCCGAATTTCATTATTCAACGCTTTAACTTTTGTTTCATTCGAATATATTTTGGGATCGTAAAATTCCGCTTCGAGAGACAAAATTTGTTCCTCTTTTTCTGTTATCCAGAGTTGTAATTGTTCCATTTTTTCTTCCAATTTCTGCAAAATTATCGGGTTGATTTTTTTCTTTCTNNATCTTGCTTTCTCTTTGATTTTTTTATACTCTCTTCCGCAAACAAATCTTCCAGAGAATTGTCCGTTTCCGTTATTCTTTTTTCGGAAAAAAACCATTTTTTAGTAGCTACTTTTTCAATTAAAAAACGATCGTGAGAAACAAAAATGACAGTTCCGTCGTAATTCGTGAGCGCCTCTTGCAAAGCGGCAATCATATCCAGATCAAGATGGTTGGT
>NATF01000057.1 GCA_002085205.1 Candidatus Cloacimonas sp. 4484_275
TTGCTTTCAGCGGTAATTTTCAATTCTTGCGATGTGGAAAATGTAACGGAACCGGATAACGAACCGCCGATGGTATTTATTTCGTATCCGGGAAATTGGGATACGATATTTACCGACGAAATTACCATCGGTATCGAAGCCTACGATGAAAGCGGAATAGATACTCTGGCTTTGTATGTTAACGGAAATTTTATTGTCGGTTTTACTGAGGAACCTTTTGAATTTACTTTAAACAAAGCGAATTTTGAAGAAGGACTCCAAACTATTCATTGTAAAGCAATTGATAAAAACGGAAATGTCGGATTTTCCGAACTGGTTAGTTTTTATTGGTTGGAAGAAACGGAACAATCCGGTATTTCGGTGGATATAATCAGACCGATTTTGTGGGAAGAATTCGATTCGAATCAAATCCCGATAATGCTTAATATTCAAAGCGAACAGCAACTTGAGAATGTTATTGTTTTCATAGACGGAGATTCCGTTTACAATTTTAGCACCGCGCCTTACGAAACCACTTTGACGGTAAACAGGCAGGGTATTCACAATATTTTTGTTTCTGCGGAAGATGTTTTCGGTTATTCCGTTTCTTCGGAAGTCGTAGATTTTGAAATTAAAATCACGGACACGGAAAATCCGAACGGTTTTATTTCGTATCCTGCGGATTGGACAATCGTAAGTGGCACTTTTGATGTTTTCGTGAGCGCGGTTGATGACCATCAAATCGATAAAGTTGAACTTTTTGTGGACGGTGAATTGCTGGATACAATTTCAGATGCTCCTTATAATTTCACAGTGAATTCGTTGAACTTGGAAAATGGCAACCATACGATTTACGCAAAAATTTACGATACCGCCGGCAATTTCGTTTTAACTCAATTAATTACTGTGAGTGTTCAGAATTAATGAAACGGATATTTATTATTTTCATTTTTGCCGGATTTATGTCGGCATTATTTTCGGATATAAACCAAATCCGAAAAGTTTTGGCTCATTGGCAAGATTGTATTTCCAAAATAACCAAATTGAACTTTCGGAAAAATACTTTGAAATGATTTCGGATAACGACAGCACGGATGTGGAAGCATATTTGGGATTGGCGGAAATTGAAAAAAAACGAGAACATTTCGAGCGGGCAATTTATTTTTACAAATCCGCTCTAAAATATTTGCCGCAATATTTTCCCGCTTTGTTTGATCTCGCACAAGTTTACATCTATTCCGACCAACTGGATTCCGCAATTGCCACTTACAAGAAAATTCTTTCTTTCGACGATACTTGGGCGGAAGCTTGGGCGGAAATCGGAAAAATTCTTTGGTGGAAAGACAGACCGTTTGAAGCGCTCGGATATTACAAAAAAGCTCTCGTTCTCGACCCGACGAATAAAGAAATAATCGCAGGTATCGAACAAGTTAAAAACGATTTGAAATGGCGTATTTCGGCAAAATCGTTTTACATCCGTGAAAAAGAGGAAGATTACGAAATCAAAAGCAAAAATCAAAAATTCGCCGTTGCCAAAAGAATTTCCGACAAACTCGATTTTTCACTGAACGGTTTTGTTCAATTTGGTGAAAAAACGGAAACGGCAACGAATAATATCATAAAAAAAATGTACGATTCAAATTCCCTCAACATTCGATTTAAGATTTTTCGGAACAACGAATTGCATCTGAATTTCGGCGGAAGTTTCAGCGATTCTACCGTGAGGCGAAACTATCTGGAAAACAAATTATCTATCAAATGGAAAAAATTTGTTCTGAATAATTTTTATCAAACCGGAAAAGTGGAAAAAAATTGGATTTGGAATAAAACCGTAAAAAATGAAAATCCATTTGTAACTTATGATTTTAATTTGAATTATCGGGTTTTTTCGCTTCCAAAAATAAAAATCGGAATAAATCACACATTTATTGATTACCAATATGATTCGACTTTGTATTACACTCCTTCCAATCGACACATCAACGGTTTTGAGACATCTCTGTATTATCCGTTCAAACCATTTTATCTTTATTCCGCCGTTTACGGAGAAATCGATAATAACAACGATGCCGGCTGGAGATTGGATTTGGAGGCCGGTTATGAATTTTCACGATTTTCCCTGGCTCTGAGTTTTTCCGACTTTAAAAATCCTTATTACGAAAGCAACTCGCTTTCTCTGATTTTCGGCGGCAATTTTTAGGAATTTGATATGAAAGCAAAATATCTGGTTATTTTTATTTTTTCCGCTATCTTGGTTTTAACCGTTTATTTGATGTTAAAAGTGGAAAATAAAATCCGAGAAGAAAAAATAATCGTCATCGACAGCACCAAAATCAAATTGAAATTATTGCCCGAATCCGACGATAAAATTCTTTTGAATTCCGTAAAAAAAGCGAGTATCGACTTTAAAATCGACGGGGATTATTTTGAAGTTTTAAAAACTCGGAAAGGAAAAAACAAAAAATGGATACCGATTTTTCTGAAAGGCGTAAATCTCGGAGTGGCTTTGCCGGGAAAATTTCCTTCGGAATTTCCCACCGAATTTCAACTTTATATGGATTGGCTCGTCAAAATCGGAGAAATGAATTCCAATGTCGTCAGAACATACACGATTCTTCCGCCGGTTTTTTACGAAGCATTAGCCGACTATAATTTGAAATTTTCCGATAAACCGCTTTATCTTTTGCAGGGAGTTTGGGCAACCGTTCCCAAAAATCACGATTATTTGAACGAAGATTACACTTACGACTTCAAAAGCGAAATCAAAGACGCGATTGATGTTATTCACGGAAATGCGGTTTTGAAAAAAAAGCCGGGAAAAGCTTCCGGTGTTTATGTCTCCGATGTTTCCAAATATACAATTGCCTATCTTTTGGGAAGAGAATGGGAACCGAAAGGCGTGGAAATTACCAATCAATCGAACTCAATCAGATCGTTTAACGGCGAATTCATTTCCGTTCCGGAAGGCACTCCGATGGAAATTTGGTTGGCGAAAATGATGAATTTTGCTTTAAAATACGAAACTCTGCAATATCGAAACCAACATCCCGTTTCCTTCGTGAATTGGCTTCCTTTGGATCCCATGTATCATAATTCGGAATTTATTGAAAATGAAAAAGTGCGTGAATACGACAATGATTTGGAAGTGGTCGATTTCAGACATTTTAATTATACTTCGCTAACTAAAACCGGTATTTATGCCGCTTATCATGCATATCCTTATTATCCCGATTATATTTATCTCGACAAAAAATATTCGCAAAACACAAACGACAATTATCTTCCCTACCTTGAAGATTTAAAGGATAAATGTCCCGAAATGCCTTTGATTATCGCGGAATACGGAGTTCCTTCCAGTCGGGGAATCAGCCATTTCTCGCCATTCGGATTTCATCAAGGCGGTCACAATGAAAAAGAACAGGCAAAAATCAACAAAATTCTAACGGAAGACATTTACCGTGCAAATTGCGGCGGAGCGATTATTTTCGAGTGGATAGACGAATGGTTCAAATTCAATTGGTTGGTCATGGATTTCGAGCAACCGCAACACAGACGAAAATATTGGCATAATATGGAAAATCCGGAACAAAACTTCGGAATTCTGGCAATGGAAAATCGCACAAAAACAATAGACGGAAAAACCGACGATTGGGAAAATTCGGACAAAAAAATTCAAGCAGACGCCGATCCGTCGTATTTTTATCTAAAATACCGATTGCCGGATTTTGATTTCTCCCGAAATAATCTTTATATCGCCATCGACACTTACGATAAATCGAAAGGTGATCATAAATTGCCTTTCATCAATAAAAATTCCGGAAAAGGAATAGAATTTCTTGTGCAATTGGTCGGCGTTGATTCCGCCGAAATTTTGGTTGACGATAAATATTCCGTTTTCACGGACATTTACAATGATTATATTCCCGTGTACGCTTCCAAAGAAAACAGCAACGGCAAATTCACAGAGCAAAAATTATTGGCAAACCGAGAACGAGAATCTCTCACGGGAGAAAAATTCCCGCGAATACTTTACAATCGCAGTAAACTCGCTTTTGGGAATATTTCGGAAAACTCAAATGCTGATTGGTTTTTTAATTCCGAAACAAAAATCCTGGAACTGAGATTGCCGTGGCATTTACTGAATGTTTCCGACCCTTCTTCTCTGCAAGTTCTTGATGATATTGCCGGCACTCCCGAAATCGAAACTTCAACCACGGAAGGATTTCATATTTTCAGTTTCATAACGGATAAAAACAATAACATAATTTCAACTATACCGGAAAATAAAAAAGCTTTTTATTATGTTTGGAAAGGATGGAACGAGCCGAAATATGAAACGAGATTGAAAGAACAATACTTTGTTCTGAAAAATTTATTTTCCGAACTTCATCCGAAACGGAAAACGAAAAAGAAAAAAGTGCAAAACGGCTTTAAGATTGCAAAATGGTATCAAAATAAGCCGGCGGCGGTTTCCATAACTTTTGACGACGGAAGTTACGGACAATACGAATATGCTTTCCCTATCCTACAAAAATATAAATTGAAAGCCGATTTCGGGATTGTGGGAGAATGGACGGCGGAAGAACCGAAAATTACCGCCGAAAAGGGAAGCTTCGGCATCAAAAGAATGGGATGGAAACAGATAAGGGAACTTCATAACACCGGAAACGAAATCAGTTCCCACGGAAGTAAACATGAAAAAATCGATCCTGCAAAAAGTTATACCGAGATTGTTTCCGAACTGAGAAAATATAAAAATTTAATTCAAGAAAATATCGGCGATAGCGTTTTCACCATTCATTATCCTTATTCGTTCACGCGCCAAAAGATTTTCGATGCCGTTCGCGAAGCCGGTTTTTTATTCGGACGAATCGGTGACAGCGGAAGTCCGAATACTTCCGCCGACAATTTACTCAAACTCGGCAGCAAAATAATTTTGAACAACAATGACCCGAATCCGAAACAATTTTACGAATGGATAGAAGATGCGAGAGGAAATTGGTTGGTGCTTATGTATCACCACATTTTCCCAAAAAATTCAAAAGCGATGAAACTTTTTGAATATCATAATGTTTACAATCGTTATTCGGTAACTCCCGAAAATTTTGAAAAACAGGTTAGACTCTTGAGAAATTCCGATTACTGGATCGCCACCACTTCCGAAGTGGGAAAATATCTAACCGAAAAAGAAAATGTGAAACTGAAATACAATTTTACGAATGATTCCTGTCTTCTCATTCTTGAATCCGCTCTTGACCGGAACATTTACGATCAACCTCTTACAATCGAATTCACCACGAATTGGAAAGTAGTTAAAATAACTCACAGCGCGAAAGACGGAATTTATAACGCACGAAACGGA
Organism: Candidatus Cloacimonas sp. 4484_275; assembly: GCA_002085205.1. Classification (GTDB taxonomy): domain Bacteria; phylum Cloacimonadota; class Cloacimonadia; order Cloacimonadales; family TCS61; genus 4484-275. The sequence continues at coordinate 5,342 of NATF01000057.1, forward strand.
AAAATTTATTTTCCGGCGTTTATCAACAAAAAAATAATCTTGGAAAAGGAGCAGTAAATAATGAAAAAAACAGTATTTTTTGTTCTAATTATTTTATTTTGGTCTGTCCTCTTAAACGGGCTTGAATATCAAATTCCCAAAGTTTTATTTCTCACCACGGGAGACGGCGACGGACGCGGAACCGTTTCCGACGGAATCATTTTGGCAATGCAGGAATTCAACAAATTAGGCGCATTTGTCAGACTGGAAAACAGAAAAATTTTGCATATGCCGGATAAATTAGCCGAATATACCGTTTTGATTGCTCCCACAAGTTACGGTTACCACGATGGCGACAGAGAATATTCGCTTTCGTATCTTTCCGACATTGAAATGAAAAACATAAAAAATTGGATAAAAAACGGCGGAACTTTCGTTTCCGATACCAATATCGGCAGAAATAAAATCAGCGGTGAAGACAGAATAACAATCAAAGGGGAATTAAACTCGGAAAATTGGGAATTATCCGAATGTTTCGGTATCGCTCTGAAAGAAATGAACATGAAAGGTTATCGGATAAGCAGTTTAAAAAAAGAAATTTGGCAATCCGATATCTCTGACAAATTCGACGAAGACGAATGGGATCCGGTTATTTCCCGAATAAATTCAAAAGCAATCGAAACACTTGCCGTTTGGGAAAACGGAAAAAATACATTTCCGGCGGTTGTCACAAATAAGTTTTTTAAAGGAAACACCGTTTTACTCGGAACATTCAATATCGTTCATCCGGCAAACGACGGCGGTTTTTCCAATACGATTGAAATTCAAAAATTTTACAACTATGTGTATGAATTATCTGTTCACGAACGAAAATATTCTATTTATTTAAATCCGTGGAAAAATGCGGCACAAAACGCTTTTTGTCTTACTTTTGACGACGGCGGCTCGACCGAAGAATACGATAGAATCTTTTCCTTAATCGACAAATACAATCTGAAAACCATATTTTTCGTCACCGATAATTTAGAGAAAAAACACATCAAAAAATTAAGAGAAAACAAATTGATTACGCTGGAATCTCATTCTCATTCTCATCCTGATTTCAGAAATCTGAATTACGC
>NATF01000058.1 GCA_002085205.1 Candidatus Cloacimonas sp. 4484_275
TGAGCTTCCGTTAAAAATCCGTCGCCGTCAATTTGGATTTTAAGCAGTTTTGCCAAATCTTCGATTCCGAGTGCCGGTCTGGCGGCGCTTGCCAAAACCACCATATCGGCTCGAATTTCAATGAGTTTTCCCGAAAGAGTATCAAAGCCATTTACAATCACTTTACCGTCTTCTTCGTATAATCTGGCAACTTTTCCCCTCAAGTAAACTTGCATGCTTTGTGGTGTACATACAACAAAATCGGGAACAATATGCATTATGATTCTTTTCGTCCCGTGAACCGGCACATTTGATAAAAACAATTTCGCGAGGAATCTTGCCGTCGGAAGGTCTTCTTACTTCTCCGCCGGTAGGACCGTTGGCGGAAAGTATTCTCTCAAAAGTCAAGCCGTCAATCACATCCTTTATTTTTCCGCCGCCAAATTCCTTTAAATTTCCCAAAGAATAAAGTTGATAACCCGTTGCAACAACAATTGCTCCGACTTTTTCTTCCACGATTTCATCTTTTTGCGAATAATCAATGGCATCAACCGTACATACTTTTTCACAAATTCTGCATTTTCCTTTTTTGAAATAGATACAATTTTCACTATCGAGAACCGGTTTATTGGGAACAGCTTGCGGAAATTGAGTATAAATTGCTTTTCTCTTACTCAAAAACATATTAAACTCATCCGGGACAAGAGCAGGACATTTTTCCACACATAATCCGCAACCGGTACATTTATCATAATCGACATATTTTGGCTTCTTTTTGATTTTTACCTCAAAATTACCGACAAACCCACCGACTTCCAGCACTTCCGAATATGTCATCAATTTTATTTTCGGATGTTGTGCCACTTCAACCATTTTAGGAGTGAGAATACATTGAGAACAATCAAGAGTGGGAAAAGTTTCGGAAAGTTGCGCCATTCTTCCGCCGATGGAAGGATTTTTTTCCACCAAAATAACTTCATAACCGCTATTGGCAATATTCAAAGCAGATTGTATTCCGGCAATTCCTCCTCCGATAACAAGCGCTTTTTTGGTAACGGAAACTTCTATCGGCTTAAGACCTTCGTCTAATACGGTTTTTTCAATAATTGATTTGATGATTAATTTTGCTTTTTCCGTTGCTTCTTTTTTATTGTCATGAACCCAACTGCATTGTTCTCTGATATTGGCAATTTCGCACATAAAAGGATTGAGACCAACAAGTTCGCTTGCGTGACGAAAAGTTTGTTCATGAAGTTTGGGAGAACAGGCGGCAATAACGACTCCATCAAGATTAAGTTCCTTTATTTTCCGTTTCAATAATGTTTGTCCCGGCTCCGAACACATATATTTATAATCTGTTATAAATTTCACTCCCGGATAAGATTTTAAAGCTTTTTTCACCTCTTCTATGTTTACCGTAGAGGAAATATTTATTCCGCAATGGCAAACAAAAACTCCGATTTTTTTCATAATAAACCCTTCCTTTCCAGAACCGGTCTGGGATCGATGTAATGCAATGAAAAATCATTGACATTCGGGTCTATTCCAACCAACAAAGCTAAAAGCTGCGTGAAATAAAGAACAGGTATCGTTTCAAAACTTTCATCTTCTTCGGCTATTTGTTTTTGAATTTCGTCGATATTAAAATGGCATAACGGACAGGAAAGAACAATAATATCTCCACCGCGTTTTTTTATTGAATTCACGATTTTTTTGGTATGTGCTTTCACGATTTCCGGTTCGTTTACAATTTGGTATGAAGTACAACAATCGCTTCTGAAAGGATAATCGACCGTTTCAATTCCAAGCGTATTTAGAATATTTTCCATTAAACGAGGGTCTTCCGCGGAATCTATTGCTATTTCTCGTGGTCTCAAAATCATACAACCGTAATAAGGAGCGACTTTAAGATTATTTACTTTTCTGGAAATTCTTTTTTTTATTTCTTCCGCACCAATTTCCCGCAAAAGAGAAAGGATATGAATAATTTCTATTTCATCACCTTTGAATTCGGTCTTTTCCAGATACATGAAATCACGGATTGTCTGTTGTTTTTCAGGGTCGTTCTTCACAACAAGAGAAGATCTTTTGAGAGTATTATAACACATATCACAAAGAGTTAGAAGGCGTTTATTTCCGCTTTCTTTTGCTTTAACAAGCGTTCTGATGGGAGCAAGTTGATACATTAAATTATCGGCAGATTGAGAAAATGTCACTCCGCAACAATACCAATCGTCGAGTTCTTCGGTTTGAATATCGAACATTCCCAATAAAGGAAGAGCGGAATTTTCCAAATTTTTGGCACTGGTTTTTACGGTGCAACCGGGATAATATGATATTTTCATCGTTGCCTCCCGTTTTTACAAAGTAAATTTTCTGAAATTGCTAATGAGAGCGATCTGCGGCAATTTTTCCAATATTTTTTCCGAAAGTTTATCGATATTCACATGATTTACGCCTTTGCGCAGAGCGATTTGCCTTAACGCTTCCATAACTTTGGCAATATCGACACCGCGAGGACATTCAACCGTGCAATAGATACACGCGGCACAAATCCAGCTGGAATTAGCATACATCGCTTCCTTGATTAATCCCAGCTGCAACAATCGAATAATCTTGTGTGGCGGTTCGTCCATAAATTCCGCAGCGGGACAACCGGCGGAACAATTTCCGCATTGATAGCAGGAAAAGATGTTTTCTTCGCTTATCTCCTTCAATTTATCCAAATCTTCGTTACTTCTAACTTTAGCGGACGATAGCACTATTTTTTTGTTCTTTGGCATCTCAATCCCTCCTTAATATGCGGACAAGATTTTCTTCACTATCAAAAATTGAAACTTCCAAAGGCATTTTTCCCGGAAGAGAATGAGTTGCACAGCCAAAACAAGGGTCATAAGCTCTGAAAGCCATTTCAATCATATTCAGAAGTCCCTTCAACGACGCCGATACCTTCTTCGGGAGTCTGTTCGGGAATATTACGAATGTGAGAATCCAAAATTTCTTCGTCGGTTGCCAACTCCAACATTCTTTCGGCAGCGTATAACACTTCTATCAATCTTGCCCAATGATAAGCAAGAGTATTATGAGCCGGTTTTCCTCCGAGAGTGGTAAACATCTTTTCATATTCTTCTTGAGCCAATGGTGTTGCCATTCCATCGGCAACATTGAGTCGAGCGAGCGGAGCAACTCGGTAAATTCCGCTGTCTTTTCCGTCCGTAAAACCTTTCCAGCCGATTTCTTTCAAATACAAAAATTTGATATAGCTCCACGGTTCCACATGTTCGGCGATATGTTGCAAATAATCTTTCGGCTCAAATTTCAGAAACTCTTTGCCATCAGGATCAACTACCCGGATTTTACCGTCATAAAAATTCACTTTGTTGTTTTCGTCCACAAGCCCCATATAATAAGTTTCATGTTTATAAATATCTCCTATAATCAAATCCACATAATCTTTGTTGGCAAGAACAATATCATCAAATGCTTTTAAGGCAAAACGAGCGAATTCGACGGCATCATAAGCAATCTGAATATATTCTTGTCTGTCTTCTTTTGAAATCCCTTTAGATACTCCTCCCGGCAAGTTACAAACCGGATGTATTACTCTTCCCCCTTGTTTTTCAATGATGCTTCTTACCCTTCTTCGGATGGCTATAACTTTTTTCCCTACTTCCAAACCGACTTTTCCCAAAACTCCCAAAATATTTCTTTCGGCTTTGGGAGCGGTCGGTCCAACGATAAAGTCAGGTCCTCCCAGATAAAAAAAATGAAGAACGTGGTCTTCAAACATAAAAGCGGAATTAATTAATTCTCTGATTTTTTTTGCAGCGGGCGGCGGTTCTACTTTAAATAATTTGTCTAAGGCTTTTCCCGAAGCCATATGGTGCGTTGTCGGTCAGACTCCGCAAATTCTGGTAGTTATTCGGGCAACTTCTTCTGCCAATCTTCCTTTGCAGAATTGTTCGAATCCACGCAATTCCGGAACTTGGAAGACAGCTTTGGCAACATTTCCCTCGTCATTCAGGAAAATGTTTATTTTTCCGTGTCCCTCCAATCTGGTGATCGGATCGATTACAATCGTTTTTCCCATAATTTAGACCTCTCTTTCGAAAAATTTTGCTTTTAAAGAAGAGGGCAAACTAAACATGTAAAACAGACCGGCGGGATCAATAACCGAATCGGTAATTTTTTTAATTTCCTCTTCGTCTTCACTGTCAATAAGAGATGCAAATGCGGAAAGAAATTTCGCACCTTGATCTTTTACTGCTTTGGAAGGGCCAAAACAACCTCGACAAGGCATGTTCGCATTGATACATCTGGTCCCACATCCGCTGATAGTCGCGGGTCCAAGGCAGATTACGCCTTCGCTTAAGAAACATTTGTCGTCGGGGATTTGAGTGAAAGCCATTCGTTTAACTTCGCTGACGCTTATTTTTTCCGGTTTGGAATCCTTGCGCGGACAAGTATCACATAAAGTTTTTTGCGGTGCCAACACCGAACCGACTGCCGGCAGCTTTCCTTCCAAAATGGCGGTTAATGCTTCCGAAATCAAATCAGGCGGCGGCGCACAACCGGGAATGTAATACTCGACTGCAATCACTTGATCCAGTGTTTTTACGCATTCGTGAAGTTCGGGTAAAGTTACTTCACCCTCTCCCATATCCGTGGCAAGTTGAGGAAGAATTTTATTCGGATTAACAACCGAAGGTGCATCAAAATAAACCGTATCTAAAATTTCCTGACGAGTAAATAAATTTGCAAGACCGGGAATTCCTCCCAAATAAGCGCAAGAACCAAAGGCTATAACGATTTGTGATTTTCGTCTGAGCAGTTTAACCATTTCTTCCTGTTCTTCGGAACGGATAGCTCCGTTAATAAAAGACACGGCAATTTCTCCGTCTTTCATCGCTTCAATATCTTTTCTTTTGAAGTCCAGAGCTACCGGCCAAAGAACAATATCAACAGCTTCCACAACCGGCAGAATATTTTCCGCCAGATCGACAATCGCTTCTTCGCAACCACCGCAAGATGCACACCAATAGAATGCAACTTTCGGCTTTGCCATTTTTTCTCCTGTGTTTTTTACTTAAAAACTTTCTCCTTTAAAACATCATTCGGCTTGATATAATTCAATTCAAAACCGAATGATTTCTCATCAAGGCCAAAAGCAATTGCCATGAGTTGTGTGAAATACAACACAGGAATAGTCTTAAAATCGGGATGTTTTTCCAAAACATTTTTCTGTCTATTATCAAGATTAAATGCACACAGAGGACAAGCAGTAACAATCAAATCCGCTCCGTTTTTGCGGGCGTCATTCAAAATTCCGTAAGCCAAATCAACCACTACATCTTTGTTATTAACTGTAAGATAGCTTCCGCAACATCTTTTTTTCGCATTCCAAGCAACCGGCTTTGCAGTTAAAGCGGAAAGAAATTTTTCGAAAATTTCCGGTTCTTCCGCATCATCGATTCCCACTTCTTTCGGTCGGATAAGCATACAACCGTAATAAGCGGCGACATTCAGATTTTCCAAAGAATTTTTTACCTTTTCCGTCATTTGGGAAAATCCGATTTCATCAAGCAACTGCAAATAATGGATAACTTCTACGCTTCCGTCGTATTCTTCCTCACGATACATAAAATTATTGATGGACTCAAGCTCTTCAGGATTGTTTTTTACGCGCTGATTAGAACGTTTCAGAGTGTTATAACACATTGAACACAGAGTCAGCATTCTTTTTTCGTTTTCCACCATTTTGGTTTTGTTCATTTCCAAAACGCGAACAAAATTTCTAACCGGAGCGAGATGATGCATCAAATCATCGCTGGATAAGGAAGAAACAACTCCACAACAATTCCATCTGGGAATTTCCACGAAATCAATTCCCAGAACCTTGGCTGATGAGATAGCTGAAATTTCGAAATTTTTGGCACTCGTCTTCAGTGAGCAACCAGGAAAATACGGTATCTTCAATGGTTTCTCCTAATCATTTTATGAAGTTAACTTTCTAATGGCGGCAATAATCGCGATTTGCGGTAATTCCTTAATTTCCTCTTTGGGATAATTATTCAAATCGAGATTATCTATCGCCTGTCTGAGTACAACCTGTCTCAATCCTTCCGCCACTTTGGAAAGGTCAAGTCCCCGCGGACAGCGAACCGTGCAAGTATTGCAGGTTGCACACAACCACATTGTTTTCGATTCCAAAACATCTTGTTGACCAAGTTGAACTTTACGCATCAGTTGCGAAGGAGTGATATCCATTTCCTCTACGAAAGGACAACCGCCGGAACAAGTTCCACATTGGTCGCAAAGAGTAATTACTTCACCACTAAGTTCAATAATTTTTCTCAAAAATTCTTCCGAGGCATCGTTAATCACTATTTTTTTCGGCATATTATTTACCCGTTATAATTCTTTTCTTTGAGTTTCTTTTATTCTTTCATATTGCTTCAGATTTTCCGCCATTCCATTGACAATGTTCAAAAAATAATTGAGCGCACCTGCACTGAATTCCGAAAAGACAACTCTTCTACCGTCAATACCGGCAGATTTTAATTTTTCATTCACAATTTCCAGACTTTTTTCCGTCATCTCTTTACTCCACGGAAATCTGGAACTTTTTTTCACGCAGTCGCCCAAAATAATCGCATCAGCTCCTTCTTTAAAAGCATAAAGCATTAAATTAGGGCTGATTCTGGAAGAACTCGGAACCCGAATAATTCTGGTGTCTTCCGAATATTTCATCTTTCTGATACCGACAGCATCCGCAACTCTGTAGGTACAAGTATCGTCGGCAAAAATGATTATTCTGGTCTCATTTTCTTTTTTCTGGTCGAGAACTCCTTGAATGGCAGCATACATTTGGTCGTTCGTATAACCGTGAAAATCCAAAGCTTCTTTGGAACAGGAAGGAAGACAGGCTCCGCAACCGATACAAAGAGCTTCCAAAACTTCCGCTTTTCCGGTTTCTTTGTTCATCACGATTGCATCTTTAGGACAAACATTCAGGCAATCTCCGCATCCGTCACATTTATCGGGATGGACATAAGCCAGCATCGGATCAACCTGAAATTCTTTTTGCGCCAAACTAACCATGGAACGAGCCGCCGCTGCGCTTGCCTGTGCAACGGTATCCGGAATATCTTTCGGTCCTTGAGCCGTTCCGGCAATAAAAACTCCTTCGATATTCGTATCCACCGGTTTATATTTCGGATGAGCTTCCTGCAAAAAACCGTCCGAACTTTTCGTTAATTTCAGGAAATTGATAATCTTTTCGGACGAATTACTCAATTGCAAACCGGTAGAGAGTACTACCAAATCAAATTCCGATTCGATTACCTGTCTGGAAAGTGTATCTTCGGCTCTTAATATCACTTTTTTGTTTTCGGGATTTTCTTCCAACTCGGCTACTTTTCCTCTGATGTATTTAATTCCCATCGTTTGAGCTTTTTTGTAATATTCCTCAAACCCTTTTCCGTAAGCTCTGATGTCGGTATAAAAAATATAAATTTCTTTTTCCGGTTTCACCTGTTTGAGCAGAGAAGCAAGTTTGGTGGCATACATACAACAAACACGCGAACAATATTCTCTTCCGGTTTGTTCATCCGGTAACAACATTTTGGATTTTTCCATAACCGAAAACCGGTTTTTCTTTCGGATCGATTCGCCTGTTGCGGACAAACTTCCGCACATTTATTACAAGAACCATCATTAAAATGCAAACACGAATTTTTATCAATCGCATATTTATACGGAATTGCCAAAGCTGCGGGAATATAAATCGCTTTTCTGCTTTTGATTCCCTGTTCCCATTCGTTCGGAACAGAGACCGGACAAACTTGCACGCATTTTTCGCAGCCCATACAAATGTCCATATCGATGCTATCTTTAATATATCGCGGTTTTCTGCGAGCGGTGATTTCAAAATGCAAACGATGACCGGCGGTGTTTACAATTTCCGTATTGGTAAGCAATCTGATATTTTCATTATCCTGCACATCTGCCATTTTGGGTGAAATGATACAAGCGGCACAATCTTCCGTCGGAAAAGTTTTGGAAAGCACCGATTACCAGCACCCTATTTCCCATTTTAATCGTTTTTTTATCAAGAGCATAATCCAATCTGGCTTTATTTACGGAAGATTCCACTAAATCTTTTGCTTTCAAAGTGGCAATTTCCGGATTCTCTCGATGAGGCCAAGAACAATGTTCGCGGAAATTAGCTATTTCCAAAACATACGGGCTGAGACCCGCTTTTTCCAAAGCTCCACGAAATGTCTTTTCATGAAATTGTGGCGAACAAGCGGCAATCACAACCTTATCAAGTTTATGTTCCTTCACATCTTCAATGATTAATTTCTGACCGGCTCCGGAACACATATTGGAGTGTTGACGGATTATCGCCACATCATCAAAAGGTTTTACAAATTCTGCTACATTGGGCAAATCAACGACTTTAGAAATATTACCGCCGCATTCACAAAGATATACTCCGATTTTCATAAACAAAAATTTCCTTAATCTATTTTCTTATTAATTGAGACAAAATCCGGCTTTCTTATTTCGATGATAGAAAAAAACCGGATTTTATCTCATTTCTTTTTGCTCAAAATTAATTTCCTTTTTTATAATTGAATTTGAGCGTGATATTTTCCGTCACCTTCATCCATACAGAAAAGAAGAGTTTTTCCCGTTCTTTCGCACCAAGCTTCGATATCTTTCGGGAAAGAAGGACAATCCGCAATTACATCAAGCATTTCCCCATCCGGAATTTCCTTTACTTTGGAAGCTATTTTCAAAACCGGTTCGGGACATTTTAAACCTAATAAATTCAATTCTACCATTTTTTTCTCCTCGTTTTTTATTTATTAGACTTCTGCAAACGGCTTACTACATCTTCGTTTTTTCATTGGAAAATGCTTCCCGTTTTGTCAGAAATTATTTCTAAAATGAAAAAGTGATGGTTGCCTCTTTGGCTTCATTTAAGAAAGTGGTCGCACCTACGATTTCCACACCTTCCCTGAAATCTTCTTTTTTCAGATCTTTGGCTTCCAAAGCTAATTCACAGACATAAACTTTGCCGCCAAGATCCAAAATTCCGTTATAAAGTTCCACAATATCCGGAAGTCCTTTGGAATCCTTGAATTCTTCCAACTTTCCTTTGAGAAATCTGGGTGCTCCACCGGGAGTTACAAAAAGGATCACCTGATCGCCGGAAGCCGCCGCAGCAGAACCGAGAATCATCGGCGGAAACACATTCGATGATTCCGAACCGTTAATGGTTATTGCAACTGTTTTCATAATTAATTCCTCCTATTTATATTAATCTATTTTTCAGACCATTTTTGCACGCCTTCCTGATAAAGGTCATTTCCGCGGCAATCATTGATCACAATAAGCGGCATATTTTCCACTCGCAATCTCCTGACAGCCTCCGGTCCGAGTTCGGGAAAAGCAATTACTTCCGCTTCTTTTATCGATTTGGAAAGAAGCGCCGCCGCTCCTCCCGTGGCACCAAAATAAACTCCGCAATATTTAACGATCGCTTCAATAACTTCTTTTGAACGTGGTCCTTTGCCAATCATCCCTCTCATTCCGGCTTCAAACATTTGCGGAACAAACGGATCCATTCTGTAACTCGTGGTCGGACCAGCCGCTCCGATAACCTGTCCGGGTTTTGCCGGAGAAGGTCCCACATAAAAAATAACACTGCCGACAGGATCAAAAGGAAGTTTTTTTCCCGCAGAGATTAAATCCACAAGTTTCTGATGCGCGGCATCACGCGCAGTATAAATAATTCCGGAAAGTAAAACTTCATCGCCGATTTTCAAGTTTTTGATTTTTTCTTCCGTTAACGGTGTTGTCAATTTAACAGCCATTTTTCCTCCGAATTACAGAATAATTGTCTTGGTTCGGGCTGCGTTGCACTGAATATTCACAGCTACCGGATAAGTTGCGATATGTCTGGGAAATACTTGGTTTCATCATTTTTATTTTGCTCATGTTTTCCGAACCGCCGCCTTTGGGAAAAATCTGAATTTTAACTTTATCTCCCGGAACAATATCAGTGTGAAGAATTGCCGGCGTATTATCTCCCGTATTTACAGGATTTGTAATCGGATCTTTAATAATTGATTTTCTCAAAAAACCGTCTGTATAACCTTGACGAACACCTTCATCTACAGCTTCTTTCAAAGAACCGCCGACAAACAAAACTTCCTGCCCGATTTCCATAAAAACAACGGTAAAACCCGTATCCTGGCAAATTGGAATTTTTTCCGTTTCGGCAATTTCCATATTTTTTAAAAGTTGCTTCAATACCGCTTTTCCCACAGGAGATTCTTCTTCTTGTAGTGAAGTTTCTATCTTATTTTTTAAATCTTCATTTACTTCCGTACACGCTTTTATAGAAAGTTCCCTGACGACTTGTGTAATTTCGGCAACTTCAATCTTTCTCATCATTTCCTCTCTTTTACGAAGGATTTTGAATTGCAATAAAACAAAAAAAGTGCTCTTATGTGTCAACAAAAATTAAAAATTAACGGTTTTTTTTTATATGAAAAAATAAAATGAAAAATTCAGCTTGCTTGTAACTTAAATATTTTCAATCGGATAATTTATTTGCGGTTGTGTAAATTTTATTTGGTTTCAAATTTTGGCTTAATTGCTTATTTTTATTTTACAAATAATTGGTGCTCTTATTATACTTATTATAAACTTAGTTGATTACTCCTAAAATTACAATTTTCGTTTCTGAAAGGAAAACAAAAAAAACGAAGGAAATTTACTTTGGATTTGTCATAAAATTGTAATCAAATAGGAG
>NATF01000059.1 GCA_002085205.1 Candidatus Cloacimonas sp. 4484_275
AGAGCATGATTAAGAATTTCCGTTGCTTTGATGAGTTTGATTTCGTCAAAAAAGTTGTCAAAATCGTCTATCAAAATCAGATAGGGCGTTTGAATTGCGGCGCGGATAAGTTCGATAAATTTTTGGGAAGAAAATGAAAGCTTTTCCACTTTGGTTCCGTAAATTTCTCCCAATCCCGCCAAATTTGCCAAATCGGCAATTTTCTCTTTTGTTTTGGATGAAATTTTCGGCAGCGGAATAATTATGTTTTCCCAAATTGTTTTTTGCGGCAGCAAATGAACCGCATTTTCTATTAAAATGGTTTTTTTGCGTTTTTTATAAAAAATAGCGGGATTTTCTTTGATGTAAATATCACCTTTAAAATCGAAATAATCCCCGTGAATTGTTCGCAGAAAAAGGCTTTTTCCCGTATCATTGTTGCCGAAAACAACTGCCATTTTACCGCTTTCCAAACGCATTTCTTTTATGGAAAACAATTGCTCGCCTTTCGTAAACAAACTAAAATCATTAATTTTCAGCATAGAAAATCCACCGCTTTCTCTAAAATTTCAATTTAACCAAAATCTTATCTTTTTTTCTTCCTGACTTCAAAATAAAATTTTCCACTATTTTCAGGTCAACTTTTTTTGTGTATTTTTCAATTTCCGCTATTCTTGAAAGCGGATACAAAACATAAGCAAGACCTTTTGCTTGCAGATTATCGGCAATCACGGAAAACAATTCCGGCATCGTACAAAAAATCTCGTGTCGGGAAATCGCTCTGATTTTGTGAGGACTGATCAATCCTTTGTTTTTCGGAAAATAAGGCGGGTTGGAAACTATCAGGTCGAATTTTTTGATTTGCCAAAAAGGACGATAAAAAGAAAGCATAATCGAAATTATTCCGTTTCCGCTTCCCAATTCCAGTGCTCTGATTTTTATCGAACCGTCGGAATTTTCTCCAAGCACATTTTTCACGAGAAAAGCGGCATCCGTGGAAACAGATTGAGCGTTTTTCAATTGATAAATGGTTTTGCCGAAAGGGAGACGGACGGGAATTTTCTCCGAAAAATAAATTTGCCATTCAGAAGATTCCGAATGGCAATCAGATTTTGTATGTTTCATCTTATGATAAATCAAGCATTTTAACAATCGATTTGACGGCTCTGTCCGCTATATCCTTCTCAATGATAATTTCGTTTCTTTCGGTCTCCAAAGTAGTTAAAACATCCGCAAGTGTCGTTTTTTTCATATTCTTACAAATTGCATTTGCGGAAAGCGGAATCAGATTTTTATGCGGATATTTGGCTCGTAATTGCTCGAACAAACCAACTTCCGTTCCTATGATAAGATTATCGTGTTCTTTTGTATAATCAGCCATTCCTTTTGTGGAAGCAACAATATCCGCTTCTCTGAAAACTTCCGGTTTACATTCGGGATGGACAAGCAGCGTGTAATTCGGAAATTCCGCTTTCACTCTTTTTACATCCGCAAGAGTTATATTTATATGGTGAACATTGCAAAATCCTTTCCATACGATTATATTTCTTCCTGTTTGTTCGGCGGCATAAGTTCCCAAATTTTGGTCGGGTACAAAAAGAATTGTTTTTTCTTTCGGAATGGAATTGATGATTTTCACGGCATTAATTTCACTCCGCAAAAAACAATAAGTTCACTTTCGATTTTAGCGGCTTCACGAGCCAATTGCAAAGAATCGCCAATAAAATCGGCAACTTCTTGCACCGGCAAAATTTGATAATTATGAGCCAAAATAATGGCGTTTTTTTCTTTTTTTAGTCGTAAAATTCGTTCTTTGATTGAATCCATTATTTTTCTCGATTTTTAATATTTTGTGTGTCCGAAACCGCCTTCTCCTCTTTCGGTTTCGTCTAATTTTTCGGAAAGCGAAAAAGTAACTTTTTCATATTTTGAAATAACCATTTGGGCGATTCTGGATGAAGGTTTTACAACGAAATTCTCTTTTCCGAAATTGAAAAGAATAATTTTTATTTCGCCACGATAATCCGCATCAATCGTGCCGGGCGAATTTAAAATTCCAATCTGATAATTAAGAGCAAGTCCACTACGCGGGCGAATTTGCGCTTCGAAACCTTCCGGAAGCGAAACAGCCAGTCCCGTCGGAATCAAAGCGACTTCTCCTCTTTTGATAACGATGTTTTCTTTATTGGCGGAAAACAAATCGAATCCGGCGGCATGTTCCGTCATTTTTTGCGGCAATTTGGCTTCGGGAACAAGTTTTTTCAGTTTAATTTCGGTCATCTATTTTTAGAATTTGCGAACCAGAATAAAATCGGCAAGACGACGCAGAAGCTCCGCTTTTTCACCGAATTTGTCCAAAAGTTCCTTTGCTTCTTTTATAAGTTCTTCCGCCATCGCTTTGGATTTTTCCAAACCGTACACGGAAGGATAAGTTGCTTTCTTCTCTTTTTTGTCTTTACCGAGCGTTTTTCCCACGGAATTTTGATCGCCTTCCACATCCAGAATATCGTCGGTAATCTGGAAAGCGAGACCGAGTTTTTTGCCCACTTCTTCCATGATTTCTATCTCTTCTTCGTCAACATCGGCAAGATAACAACCGAAACGAATTGCCAGATTTATTAACCGTGCGGTTTTGTTGTTGTGAATAAATTCCAGAGTTTCCGGCGTTACTTGTTGATCTTCCGAGAGAATGTCCACCATTTGACCCGCAATTAAACCTTTATGACCGGTTTCTTCCGCCAATTCTTTAATCATTTTCAATTTTAATTTTTCATCAATATCGGCGGAATTGATTGCATCGAAAGCATAAATCAAAAGAGCGTCGCCGGCGAGAAGAGCGATATCGGAGCCATAAACGACATGACACGATTTTTTGCCGCGGCGATAATCATCGTTATCCATTTCCGGCAAATCATCGTGAATCAATGTGTAGCTGTGAAGCATTTCAATTGCTCCGGCGATGGGAAGCGCCGGTTTCAAATCATCGGCAAACAATTGATATGTGCTGAGAAGTAAATAAGGACGAAGCCTTTTTCCGCCTGCAAAAAGCGTATGGCGAATAGCCTTATGAATTTTCTTCGGATATTCGTCTTTGCGAGGCAAAAAACGGTCTATTTCTATATTGACCAATTCTCTTTTTTCTTTTAAATCTTTTTTTAGAAGCATTTTATCAACACTCATATCTGCTCCTCGGAATCAATTTCTGTTTTTTCGTTTTTACGGGAAAGAATCTCTATTTTATTTTCGATTTTTTCCAATTTTTCCGAACAAAACTCTATTAATTCCGTTCCTTCTTCATATAAATTAACAATTTTATCAAGCTCGTCAACACCATTTTCCAAAGTGTTTACAATCTCTTCAATGCGTTTTAGAGCTTCTTCGAAATTCATATTTTTTTTCATTATTGCTCCGTTTCCGGCATCATCACTATCAATAAATCTCCTCTGTCAAAGCTTATGAAAGCTTTGTTTTCGGAGAAAACATTACTGATGCCACGGGTTGTATTACGCAAAAGTTGTTCCTGATGAAGATTATATTTTAGTCCCTCCGAACTGATATTTTCGATTTTTTCCGATAATGGAATCAAAGAAATAATCTGACCGACTTTTCCTGAAAGAGTCTGCTTTTTATTCGCTAAAAAAACTTCAAAATCATCGTTTTCCAAAAAAACGGGAATGGAAAAATCTCGTGCCAGAAAGAGAAGCGAAATTAGTCCGAATAATTGATCAAAACGACCGCAAGTAGTAGTGTAAATAACTATTTTGGCGATTTTTTTTTGCAAACAATATTGAAGCGCAAGTTCCGTATCGGTGGCATCTTTTTCTTTTGGGTAAGTAACTATTTCGGCTTTATCTTGGTAAAAATCAAGAACTTCCGATTGAATGGAATCCATGTCTCCGATAATCAAATCGGGAAGAATGCTTTCTTTGTAAAGAATGTTTGCACCGCCGTCCACCGCCACAATCAAATCTTTTTTGTGATATTCTCTTTTAAAGCGAATCGGTATTTGCGAAACGGAACCCGTAAAAAGAAATGCCGTACTCAAGGTTATTTTCTTTTGGAAAGAACGATGTCATCTTCCGATTTGTTCAAATATTTATACGGATTTCTATATCTGCCGTATCTAAGAACTTCATAATGAAGATGAGCGCCGGTGGAACGACCGGAATTTCCCATAAATCCGATTATTTGTCCTCTTTTTACCGTTTGTCCTTTTTTGACAATATATTTGGAAAGATGAGCGTATTTTGTTTGATAACCGAATTTATGATTAATGATTATATATCTTCCGAAATATTTTTCTCTGCCGGTTTTTTTCACCACACCGTCTGCGGTTGCATAAATGGGTGTTCCGATTTTATTGGCGAAATCCAAACCGTGATGAAAAGAGCGTTTATGAGTAATCGGATGTTTTCTCCAGCCGAAACCGTCGGAAATGCGTCCGTAAGTGGGATAAATAGACGGAGTGTTGCGATATAACAAGTTTTTTAATTTTACTTGTTCCATTAACTCCCTGTGAGTATTGAAGTCAAAATTGATTTTGCCTTCCAACTGTCTCAATTTAAAAAGAGTGAGGTTGTATGATTGAGAAAATTCTTCGCCTAAAAAGGAGAAGGTGGAATCAATCTGAGGATAACCACCGATACCCATGTTTCGTAAATCTTTGTTAATGGCTTTCAGTTTCTTTTCCGAACGAATTTCATCTTCCCAATTTTCCATCAATTTTAGTCTGGTCAAAATAGAATCTATTTCCGTGGAAACCGCCAATAATTTTTCTTTCAGCAGAGTATTCTCTTTAATCAGATTATTGGTCTGAGCCAATTTTTGTTGAAAATGTATCATTTCGTAAATGGAAAAAACGAATAAAATCAAAATTATTACGGAAGAGACGATTAATATCTTTCCGAATTTTTTTGAAAAGCTCAAGCTGTATGACTTCGATGAATCGGTTGATGACAAAGTTATCAACCATCGTTTGCTGAACGACATACGCCCCCTTCCGAATTTTTTTATCCAAATTTGGAATAATGGTTTTACTGTCAAGACATTTAACCATTGTGAGTTATATCATCTCTTACGAGAGTTTCTCGTATTTATGAAATTTTTAATATTTCGCCGAAAGACAAACCGAAAAAGACGAAAGTTTTCAAAATTTTAGGTTGGCGATCCGGAAAATCGGTTTACTTTTTTAGCAAAACTTGACATTGAGTATTGAGAAAAAAAAGTAGCTTCGGTGTGCTAGGTGGAGAGTTAGCGGTGCTCTGTAACCCGCAATCCGCTACAGCGGGACTGAATTCCTGCCAGAGAATATTGATTTTTGTTTTGAAGTTGATAAGTGGTGTTGAGAATCAAGCCTGACGCAATTGAAAGCTGTGAACCTTGTCAGGTCCGGAAGGAAGCAGCAATAAGCAGATATTTCAATGTGCCGTCAGCCTACTTGATTTGAGCCAACTGTCAACGGATAAACAAAATAGATATCGAAGGCAGGTGCACACCGATTTTTTGTGAACTCAAAAACAGGAGAATTTCAATGGCAGCCAAGTATAAAATTCCTCGCGGGACTTATGATATTCTTCCCGACCAATCTTATATTCGCCGATTTTTACAAGACAAATTTCGAGAAGCCGCGGAAACTTTTAATTACCGAGAAATTATAACTCCGATTTTTGAAGTTGCCGATCTTTTCGAGAGAACGGTTGGCGATTCTTCCGATATAGTTCAGAAAGAGATGTATAAATTTCAGGATAAAAAAGGAAGAATTTTCGCCCTGCGTCCGGAAGGAACTGCTTCCGTTGTGCGTTCTTATGTGGAAAACAATTTGGATTTAAAGGAAAATTCTTCCAAACTTTATTACATGGGACCGATGTTCAGATACGACCGTCCCCAAAAGGGTCGTTACCGCCAGTTTTACCAATTTGGAATTGAAAATATCGGCAGCGATTCTCCTTATGTCGATGCCGAAGTAATTGCGTTGGCGGATACTTTCTTAAGAAATCTCGGACTGAAAAATTTCAGTTTGGAAATAAACAGCATCGGTTGTCCGAATTGCGCGAAAGATTATGATAATGCGCTCATCGAATTCTATTTGCCTCAAGAAGAAAAATTATGTTCGGATTGCCGGAGAAGATTAAAGACGAATCCGAAACGACTTCTCGATTGCAAGGTCCCGTCCTGTCGGGAAATTTCCCAAAACGCTCCTTCCATGCTTGATTACCTTGATGATTCTTGTAGAAACCATTTTGAAGAAGTCCAAAAATACCTTATTCATTTTTGTAATTGCAGTCGGAGAAAAAGCCAAAAAAATCGGAATTAATCTTCTCCTGAAAATCAGAAAAAACGGAATCACCGGCGAAGCGGCTTTTGATAAATCTTCCTTGAAAGCTCAAATGAAGGCGGCGAATAAAAGCAAGACTGATTTTGCCTTGATATTGGGTGAAGAAGAACTGGAAAATAATTCCGCGGCTTTAAAAAATATGGAAACCGGAGAACAGGAGTTAATTCCTTTGAAAAGTGTATTGGAAAAAATCTTGGAACTGAGTTCAAATTTTTCTTGACGCAAAAAGTTGGCACTCAAAAAAAGGGTTTGCTAAAAAATAAAAATTGTTTAAATTTTAATAAAAAAATAGGAGGGATAAAATGAAACTTAAACCACTTGATGATCGAGTTGTGATTGAACCTAAAGATTTGGAAGAAAAGAATGTAGGTGGAATCATTATTCCCGATACTGCCAAGGAAAAACCTCAAATCGGTGAAATTATTGCAGTGGGAACCGACGAAGATTTGCAAGAAATGGTGAAAGTCGGTCAAAGAATTCTTTATGCCAAATACGGTGGAACAGAAGTTGAAATCGAAGACAAAAAATATCTTATTGTTTCTCGTTCCGATATTCTGGCTATCATAGAGTAGGTTGCCATGAGTTTGACAGAAGTTAATCAGGATAGTTTTGAAAAAGAAGTTTTGCAGTCTGAAATTCCCGTTTTATGCGATTTGTGGGCGCCATGGTGCGGACCTTGCAAAGCTTTGCATCCCACCGTGGAAGCTCTCGGCGAAGAATTGCACGGGAAAATCAAAGTAGTTAAAATTAATATTGACGAAAGTCCGATGATCGCCACTAATTATTCGGTAATGTCTATTCCGACATTGCTTTTCTTCAAAGACGGTAAAGTTGTGGAACAAATAATCGGACTGGTCTCCAAAGACAAAATTTTGAATAAGATCAAACCTTATATCTAATTTTTGAAAAAGCTCCCGAAAAGGGAGCTTTTTTCGTGCCGAATAATGTGAATTTATCTTTATACGGCGCTCCGTCATAAGGACAAAAAGTTTCGCAATTTCCGCATTCGTTGCAAAGCGCATCAAGATGAAGAATTTGATTTTCGTCTTTGAATTCCGTAAATTCGTTTGCGGAATGTTGGCATTTTCTTTGAAAACAATGTGTTCGGCAACCTTTCTGCCGTCTGCGATTGCTTCCACCACTGTTGCCGGCCCGTGAGCGGCATCGCCGGAAATAAAGACATTCGGCAAATTGGTTTCCAAATGTTTATCTGTTTTTACTTTACCGTTTTGCCCGAATTCAATGCCGTTTTTTCGTAAAATATCATCATCGACTTTTTCTCCGACAGCGGTAATTACAAAATCGATTTTCAACTCGGAAAATTCTCCGGTGATTGGTACTGGTCTTCTTCTGCCGCTTTCGTCCGTTTCTCCCAGTTTCATTTTTTGGCATTTCAAAATTCCGCTTTGCAAAGAAACGGGATTGAGCAATTCTCGGAAAATCACGCCGTCTTTCAAAGCAAATTCGAGTTCTTCTCTATCTGCCGGCATCTCTTTTGTGGTTCTGCGATAAACTATGTAAACATTTTTTACACCGGAAACTCGCAAAGCGGCGCGAGCGGCGTCCATTGCGCTGTTTCCTCCTCCGATAACGGCAACATTTTTTCCAATGCGAAGAGTATCTTTGTTTGTGTTAAAATCGCGCAAGAAATCAAGCGCATCAACAATGTTTTGCTCTTCTCCTTCGATTACAATTTTTCCCGGTTTGGTAGCTCCAATCGCCAAATTGATATATTTAAATCCGTTCTTCTTCAATTCTGCTAAGTTAAAATCCGCTTTCGTATTCAGCTCGAATTTTACGCCGGCACTTTTAATTAAATTAATATCGTTTTCAATTGCCCAATCGGGAAGACGAAAATCGGGAATGATGTGAGTAACCGTGCCACCCGCTTTATTTGTCTTATCGAATATTGTTACATCAAAGCCGGCGAGCGAGAGAAAATAAGCCGAAGACAATCCGGCGGGACCGGCTCCGATAACCGCTACTTTTGCACCGGTTTTGCCAACTTTTTTCAAATTATTGAGGTCGGGTGAATAACCCTTTTCGGCGGCAATTCGCTTCAAATCTCTGATAAGAACAGGTTCTTCATAATCATTGCGCACGCATTTCAGCTGACATTTGTGGTCACAGATAAATCCCGTGATAAACGGCAGCGGATTTTTGGAAATTATTAATTCATACGCTTCTTCATAACGTTTTTCATGAATTAACCGAATATATTCCGGAACATCCTGATGAATCGGGCAACCTTCTTCGCAAGGTGCGATAAAACAATCGGTCATTTCCAATTTCCGATCGATTTTCATCGGAAAATCCGACTTTGCCTCTTTTTTATATCTCTTATCGGATATTGATTTTTCCGCAACTTCGGAAAGTTTGTCGACATCTATTTCGGGCAAAATTGTTTTCATCTCGTTTTCCAAAATTTCCGCCATTTGTTTCAAACGAACATATCCGCCCGGTTTTAGCAAATCAGTGGCAATCGTAATCGGTCTGATTCCGCATTGAAAAATGTCTTTCACATTAAAATAAGAAGCTCCGCCGGCATACGAAATCGGTAATTTGCCGTCGAATTCCTTGTTCAATTTATCGGCAAGATTGATGGTAAGCGGAAAAAGAGCGCGTCCACTCATGTACATTTCATCTGTCGGCAATTTGCCTTTATCGTTCGTCATATTGCATATCATGAGTAAACGATTCCTCTTTCAAGGTGATGTGATCGTATCCTAATTGTTTGAAAACATTTTGCACATATTCATAGCCGTGGAGAGTGGGATTTAATTTTACAAAAGTATGCAGATGTTTCTTTTCCATCAAATACTTGCAAATTTCTTCCTGATCTTCCGGTGGACAACCGTGCATCGTGGAAAGAGTAATCGAATTGGAAATTTCGGGAGAAATTTTTTCCGCGAAATCGGCATTATTCAAAAACGGAATTTTCCCTTTTTCTATTTCCGTTTTCAGAATTCGTTTGCATTTCAGAAAAAACTCATTTTGAGAAGCGTCTTTCAAATCCTCAATAAATTTGTCGATTTTCGCAGACTGAATACCTTTCAAATCGTAACCGACGCTCATATTAAAGACAAAAGTTCTTTCCGAAGATTTGGAAAGATGCAACATTTCATTGAGAAGATGAAGCAAAAACCACGCTTTTACATATTCTTCGTAAGCTTGCGAAACCGTCAATTCCGTTGACCATTCCGTGTTATAACCTTCGTCTGTCGCTTCGATACAAGGTTTTTCAATATCGAGTTCGTCAAGAATTTGAACGGTTTTCAATTCGAAAAATCTTCCGCCCGTCAAAAAAGCGGCAACGATATTTTGAGTGGTTTGTGTGTGTGGGCCTGCTGCCGGTCCGAGAGGAGTTTCACATTTTTCGCCGAAAATTTCAAAATAATAGTCATCATTTTTTTTGTAGAATTTTTCTTCCGGAATTCCGAAAATGGTTCTGTGTTTTTTATATTCTTCCAATATCCAATTTAGTAATTTTTCAAAAGCCAGAGGTCGCATAATATCACTCATAGTTTGTTTCCTTTCCAAATTTTTTTACTTTTTTCCCGAAAGCCAAAAAAAGTGAATAAAGACGGAAGCGCGCAGGGAATTTTTTGCGCAAACGGTCAATGTGCGCGTTGCACCGTGATTGCCAACGGAATTCCGGTGAAATCATGCATGACGGAAGTTAAGGAAAATATGATTGTTCAAAGCGTGGAAGGTCTTCCCAAACTTCCGGATGTTCAGGAAAAGCCGAATATCAACGATATTGAAAACATCGAAACGGATGTTTTGATTATCGGTGGCGGACCTGCCGGACTTTCCGCCGCAATTCAGTTGGGAGAACACAATATCAAAACATTGTTGGTTGACGACAAAAGCGAATTGGGCGGAAAATTGGTTTTGCAAACGCATAAATTTTTTGGCTCCGTGGAAGATTCTTACGCGGGAACACGTGGAATTGACATCGGCAAAATGCTTTCCGAAAAAGTGGAAAGCAACAAAAACATCACCGTTTGGAAAAACAGTATTGCGCTTTATGTGTTCAAAGACAAAAAAGTCGGTATTTTGAAAAAAGATTATTATAAACTGGTAACGCCGAAAATCATTTTAAATGCGGCGGGAGCACGAGAAAAGTTTTTGCGCTTCAAAGGAAACGATTTGGCCGGAATTTACGGAGCGGGAGCTTTTCAGACTTTGGTAAATCGAGACTTGGTAAAACCTACCGAAAAGTTGTTCATTGTCGGAGGAGGAAATGTCGGTCTCATCGCCGGTTATCACGCATTGCAAGCGGGAATTGAAGTGATCGGTTTGGTGGAAGCACTTCCCCGTTGCGGCGGTTACAAAGTCCACGAAGACAAGTTGAAAAGACTTGGCGTGCCGATTTATACTTCTCACACGATTGTTTCCGCGAACGGAAAAGAAACGGTTTCTTCCGTTACAATTGCCGAAATTGATAGAAACTTCAAACAAATCGCGGGAACGGAAAAAACTTTTAAATGTGATACTATTTTGATTGCCGTCGGTCTCGAATCCGTAAGCGAATTTACCGAAGAAGCCGAAAAAGCGGGAATCAAAGTGTTTGCCGCCGGAGACGCGAGCGAAATTGCGGAAGCTTCTTCCGCCATGTTCAACGGAAAAATCGCAGGTTTGAAAATCGTTAAAGAACTGCAAAAAGATACGGAAGAGATTCCGGAAAGCTGGTATGAAAAAGCGAAAATTTTAAAATCGGAACCGGGTCGAATTCTTCCTCAGAAATTTCCACAGAAAAATGAAGGCGTTATGCCGATTATAAATTGCATTCAGGAAATTCCCTGTAATCCGTGCAGCACGGTTTGTCCCACCAATTCGATAAATATGAAAGGCGACCCGATTCTCGGATTGCCGGTTTATTCAGGAACTTGTATCGGTTGCGGAAAATGTGTGGCGATCTGTCCGGGATTGGCAATTACTTTGGTGGATTTTAGAAAAAGTTCGGAAAATCCGATAGTAACACTTCCTTATGAAGTTACGAATCATGAAATCGGAATCGGAGAAAAAGTAGAATGTGTCGATATGGACGGAAATAAATTGGGTGATTTTGAAGTTGTGGCTGTTTCTCAAAACAAAATGACAAATAAAGCTCAATTGATAAAAATCAAAGCTCCGAAAGAAATTGCAAAAAAAATCGTCTCCTTCCGAATTCAGGAGAAAGAAATCTCAAAACCGACGAAAGACGCCTTTATTCCCCCAAAAATTGATGACGAAGAATTCGTCTGTCTTTGCGAAAAAGTGAAAGCGAAAGATGTGAGAGCGTTAATTCGCAAGGGAATTAAAGATATGAATTACATCAAAGCCGTAACCAGAGCCGGAATGGGACCCTGCGGAGCAAAAACCTGCGATAATTTGATAAAACAGATTTTCCGGGAAGAAGGTATTCCACTTGAAGAAATCGAAAAAAATACGCGACGTCCTCTTTTTGTGGAAGTTCCTTTGGTAAAATTCGCCGACGGAGGGAAAAATGAATAATTTTGATGTAATTATCATCGGAGCCGGTTCTATCGGAGTTCCGACGGCTTTGGCTTTGGCAAAAAAGAAATTTTCTGTTTTGATAATAGATGAACTCAGTTCTCCCGGTCAAGGTCAGAATAAAAAGGCAATCGGCGGAATTAGAGCAACCCATTCCGATTTCGGAAAAATTAAAATCTGTCAGCGTAGCATTGAAATTTTCTCTCATTGGAAAGAAGAAACGGGAGTTGACATCGGCTGGATTAAAAACGGCTACAGTTTCCCGGCATTTAATGAAAACGACGAACAAAAATTGAAAGAGCTGTTAAAAACTCAGCAGGCTTTCGGCTTGAACATCAACTGGATTTCCGCGGAAGAGTATAAAGAACTTGTTCCGGGAATAAATGATGCAAATTTACGCGGTTCTACTTATTCTCCCGATGACGGAAGCGCATCTCCGCTCCTTTCTGCCGCCGCATTTTATGAAAAAAGCAGAGAATACGGGGCCGAATATAAGTTCAGAGAAAAAGTTTTAAACATAATTCCGAAAGAAAACCATTTCCAAATTTCAACCGATAAAGGCAAATATGAAGCGAAATTCGTCGTAAACGCTTCCGGCAACAATGCCGCTTCCATTGGTAAAATGGTGAATTCCGATTTACCGGTTGTTCCGGATAGTCACGAAGGCGCAATCACGGAACCTGTGGAACGATTTTTTGGTCCCATGATTGTCGGACAAGGCTTTATGTTAGGTCCCGGTTTGGGTGAATTAATCTCCAGGATGGTTGCAAACGATTTATCGGAAGACGACAAAAAAATCTTAAAAAGTTTCTCATATAAACGAGATTTTTCCGGGATGGAACAATTCAAATAATCGATGGATACAATTAAAGTTTACATAGAAAAAATAGAAAAATACGATTTTGACAAGATCTATGGATTTCTTGGCAGAGTAACCGAAAAAAGCGGAGTCTGGAAATCGCTGGAAAATAAAAAGACAATTCTTTTAAAACCAAATCTTTTGGGTGCTTTCAAGCCGGAAAAAGCCGTTACTACTCATCCTGTCGTTTTGGAAGCAATGATAAAATTGCTCTTGGAACACAAAAAAACCGTTTGGATAGGCGATAGTCCCGGCGGCTCGGTTTTGGTGCAAAAAGTTTGGCGAGAAACCGGAATAGAAGCAATAGCCTCAAAATATAATTTGAATTTGGTTAATTTTAATTCCGGCGGAATTATTACTCGTAAAAACGGCAAGTTTGTCTTTAATATTTCCAAATATTTTTTTGAAGCGGATGCCGTGATCAATGTGGCGAAGTATAAAACTCATTCTTTGATGAGTTACACGGGTGCTGTAAAAAATCTTTACGGAATAATTCCCGGTTTAAAAAAATCCGATTTTCACCGTCAAAATCCCGAAGTGGAAGCATTTGCCAAAGTGATTTCAAATTTATATGAAATAGCCAAAGAAAGCCAAAGTGATTTCAAATTTATATGAAATAGCCAAAGAAAAAGTTGTTTTTAGCGTTTTAGACGGTATTTGGGGAATGGAAGGAGAAGGACCTTCCGCCGGAATCCCTCGCAATTTCGGAGTTATTTTCGCATCGGAAAAAGCAGCGGTTTTGGATTTTATCGCTTCCCAAATGATGGGATTTTCTTTGGAACAACTGCAATAAGAATCAACACATTCTTAAAAATTTTGGCGTATTCTCCCTTTGCCAAATCTGTGTAAAAACATGTCCGATGCAAGTGATGAAAGTGGAAAAAGGTAAAAAACATCCTACAATCGATTATAATCAATGTATCAAATGTATGTGCTGTCATGAGGTTTGTCCCGAATCTGCAATCTTTGTGAAAAAAAGTTTTTTAGCAAAATTCTTGATAAAATAATTTATAAATTTTCTTTGGAAAAAAGTTTGGAAGGAGGATATCATGATAACAATCAAATGGTTTGGTCACAGTATGTGGAAAATTTCAGACGAAAATGTTTCTATCATAACAGATCCTTTCACCGATATCGGTTATCCCATGCCGCAAAATGAAACCGCTGATATTGTTCTCTCGTCCCACGATCATTTTGACCACAACAATATTTCTTTGATAAAGGGAAATCCTGAAGTTGTGAAAACCGACGGAGAATTCAACATTAAAAATGTTTATATCCGAATGTTTCCTGTTTGGCATGATGAAAATCGAGGAAAAGAACGCGGAAATAATTTGTTAATGAAGTTTTCTTTGGCTGGAAAAAATTTCTTACATTGCGGAGATTTGGGTCATATGCTTCCCGACGAAATAATCGAAAAACTCGGAAAAATTGATGTTATATTTATCCCTGTGGGTGGATATTACACAATTGATGCAAAAACGGCAAAAGCAATTGTGGACAAATTAAGACCAAAAATTGTTTTTCCGATGCATTACAAAACGCCGGTTCTTGATTTCCCGATTGCTAAAATTGATGATTATCTTGCTTTAATCAAGGATTATCGAAAAATTGCCGGAAACCTAATTACTCTTTCGGAAAAAGATTTTCAACAAGAACAAACCATATTACTTGATTATGAATAACAAGAAAAAAACGCTGATTTTTTATTTGCTTATTATTGCTTTTCTTGTTTATATTGTTTTTTTTGATAGTTACAGCTTTTTTAAATTGTATAATCTGAAAAAAAGTTATAAAAGGCTTTATACGGATCTTGCAAAACAGCGGGAAGAAAATGAAAGATTAAGGAAAGAAAACGAGGAATTAAGAACTAACAATAAACTTTTAGAAAGAGAAGCTCGGAAACTTGGTATGCAGAAAAAAGGAGAAGAGGTTTTTATTTTTAAAGAGGAAAGTCCTAAGAAAAAGCCATAAAATTAATTGACATTAAATTTCAAAAAAAAATTTGTTGGTTTTAATTAAATTGATATTGAGAAGGAAAAAATTTAAGGAGGAAGAATGAAAAAAAAATTAGGTTGGGATAAGGGAATAAAATTATTATTCTTATTATCATTTATGCTTGTTGGGAATGTCTTGTTTGGTCAGGATGTTCTTCAACAATTTATGTACACGGATAATTATAATTTAGTAGTTCCGTTGTATTTGTCTGACGGAGTAACACCAATTCCAGACGGATGCCTAATTGAAGTAGTAATTACAAACACGGAAGATGTGTATGATTATTATGCCGATCCGCATGGGGAAATGCTTAATAACAATTTTGGCGTAGATTATATGAATGGTGGTTTTTATGAAATTGGAGAAGGATTTTTCTTAACTACTGCATATTTTAATTGGGAAGATGATCCTGCTGATGTTATTCCTGAACCTGTGGCAGAA
>NATF01000060.1 GCA_002085205.1 Candidatus Cloacimonas sp. 4484_275
AGAGCAATCATATAAAAAGCGAAATCCTTTTGAAATTGGGAAATATTTTCAAACTCATCGGTAAATGGAACAAAGCGAAAAAATATTATTCCGAAGCTTTACGGTTTGCCGAATCCGAAAACGATGTCGAAAAAATAGGAACTCTTCTTAATAATTTGGGTTTAATTTTCTTTTCCAAAGGAGATTATGAAACGGCGCTGCAATATTTTGGGAAGTATTTAAAAATGTCGGAAAATCACCGCAATCTCAAAGGAATTATCAAATCCGTAGAAAACATTGGATATATTTTTGTGGTTCAAGATAATTATGAGAAAGCCGTTGAATATTTGAACAAAGCTCTTAAGTTAAGTCAAAAAATCAACCAATATTTATTCCAAATTGGGAACCGTTTATAAAAAAATGGGAAAATACGAAGAAGCGCTTTCATATTACCAAAAAAGAATAAAAATCGGCGAAGAACTGAAAAACCCCAAAATAATTGCTTACACTTACAACAACATCGGCAATATTTATTCCTATCACGCCGAATATGAAAAAGCAAAGAACAGTTTTGAAAAGAGCCTGAAATTTGCTCAGAAGATAGGCGATATTTATGCCATCAGCATTATAGTGGAAAATTTGGGAATTCTTTACATGAAGCAAAATAAAAATGATTTGGCAATGAAATTTTTTGAAAGGAGTCTGGAAATCAGCCGAGAATTGGACGATAAAAGTGGAATTGCCGTCAATTTGGGAAATATGGGAATCATTTACAACAAAATGGGAAACCGAAAGAAAGCAATGGAATATTTCCAAAAAAGAATAGAAATAAGCGAAAAATTAAAAGACAAAAGCGGACTTGCTTTTACTTTCGGCAATCTCGGCAATCTTTACTCAAACAACGGCAAATACGAAAAAGCGATAAAATCTTATGAAAAGATGTTGCGAATTTCCGAGGAGATAGGTTATCAAATCGGAAAAGCATTGGCTTACGGAAATTTGGGAAATGTTTATAAAAAAATGCAATTATATGAAAAGGCTTTGAAAGCTTTTGAGGCTTCCACCGAAATTGAAGAGAAATTAAATTTGAAAGAACATTTGGCAAAAGATTTACTCTCAAAAGCAGAAATCTTGTTTTTGAAAGAAAAATATAACGAATCTCAAAAAATAATTGAAAAAGTATCGGAAATTTGTCGTCAATTAAACAATTCTTTCATCAGAATTCAAACAGACATTCTTTTAAACAAAATTCGATTTTATTCCTCTTCGAATATTCCTCGAAAAAAAGAGATAATTCAAGAAATTATTTCCCTTTCGACTGACGATGAAGAATCCAAAGCCTTTATCTTTTCCGAAATTGCCTTTCTTTTTGAAGCACTAAAAGAAAGTTCGGAGAAAAACAAATATAAAAAAAGAGCGATAAATCTTTACAAAAAAATCTATCGAACCACCAAAAATCATAATATCAAAGCAAAAATCGAAAATCTGGAGAATCTTTAAAGGAATGAGGAAATTATGTTACAAAACAAATATGTGACGATGGAAGAACAATTAAAGCATTTTCGAACGATTCTGGATACCGTTCAGGCGGGAATCAATGTGGTGGATAAAGACGGAACGATTTTGTATGTGAATGATGCTTATTGCAAAATGAACGGATATTCCAAAGAGGAATTGATCGGAAAATCTTTGACGGTAATTCTGCCGGACCAAAATCAACAAAAAGGATTGGAAAATTATAAAAAAATAATCAACAAGAAAATCATCAAACCAACTACCGTTGAAAGTTTTAATATCCGCAGAGACGGAACTTCTTTTCCCGTTCTTATTTCTTGGAACTATCTGGTGAAAGACGGCGAATTGGAGGGAATGGTTACGGTAATTCAGGATTTGACGGAAATAAAAAAAGTTAAAAAAGAACTGAATCAATTAAAATCCAATCTCCAAAAAAGAGAATATTTGAAATATATCATGGGTGACAGCCCTCAAATTCAGGAAGTCCATAAAGCTGTCGAAAATGTCGCCAAAACGGATTTTTCGGTAATCATTTTCGGAGAAACGGGAACCGGCAAAGAAATTATTGCCGAGGCGATTCACAATTTCAGCAACAGAGAAAAAAAACCTCTTATCAGTGTGGATTGCGGCGCAATTCCGGAAACATTGATAGAGAGCGAACTCTTCGGTTATATAAAGGGCGCTTTTACCGGCGCCGAGCAAACACGCGACGGAGCATTTCAAAAAGCAAATAACGGCACCATTTTTCTCGATGAAATCGGCAATCTTTCTCTGGAAACTCAAAAGAAATTATTGCGCGTCTTACAAGAAAAAGAAGTACAAAAAATCGGCTCGACCAGAAAAGAAAAATTAAATCTCAGAATAATTGCCGCTTCCAACGAAAATATCGCGGAAATGGTAAAAAACGGTTCCTTTCGAAAGGACCTTTTCTTTCGATTAAACGAATTTATGATAAAAATTCCTCCGTTAAGAGAAAGAAAAGAAGACATTCCTCTTCTTACGAATCGTTTTATTAAAGAAATTTGTTCACATCTGAATTTTCCACAAAAGGAGATTTCTCCGCAAGCGATGGAACTCCTCTATCGTTACGATTGGCCGGGAAATGTGCGAGAATTGAGAAACGCTTTGAAACGAGCCGTCGTGGTATCAGGCAAAAAGATAGAAGAACATCATTTTGATTTCTTGGAAGGTTTCGGAGAAAATTTATTTTCGGTTCCTTCAAAAAACAAGGTTGAATTCAATGCTTTGCAGAATTTTGATTTGAAAAATTATGTAAAAAAACATATTGCCGAACTGGAAAAAGAAGTCATCGAACAAATTTTGGAAAAATTTGGCGGAAACAAAAGTAAAACGGCACGTTTTTTGAATATCGATTATAAAACTTTGTTAAAAAAAATTAAAGAGTTTCAATTGTTGTCTGATCGATGAAATTCACAAATTATATCTCAAACCGTGATATTTATGAAAAAGTGATTTTGGAACAAATCCCCAAAGCGAAAAAATTCGTTTGGATTGCCACCGCTGATGTAAAAGATCTATATGTGCAAAAAGAAAAACGATTTGTTCCCTTTTTACAAGTTCTTTCCGAGCTAATAAAAAAAGGAATTTCCATCAGAATTTTATATGCCAAAGAACCGGGTCCGGCTTTCAGAAAAGATTTCGATAAATATCCTCTCCTCATTAAAAATTTGGAAAAAATGCTCTGTCCCAGAAATCATATGAAAATGATTATCGTGGATGGAATCTTTGCCTACTTGGGAAGCGCAAATTTGACGGGTGCCGGTTTAGGAGCAAAAAAATCGGAAAATAGAAATTTCGAATCAGGCATAATTACCAATGATAATAAAATTGTCGAACCAATGATGAAAGATTTCGATGAAATTTGGATGGGACTGTTTTGCCGGAATTGTAACAGAAAATCTTATTGCCTTGATCCGTTAATTCACACTTTTTAAATGTCGAATTTTATTTTTCGGTCAAAAAATTCAAATAAATATATGGATTCTATTCCATATATTTTAGTTCCTAATTATGGAAACAGTTCCATAAAATTTTCTTTTGTATTCATTTGTTGCATAACTAACTTCATAATTTGGAAGAAGATACAAAATAAGGAAAAAGTTTTAATCACTGGCTTTCTTCTTGCATAATAAAAGAAAAATTTTGAAGGAGGAAATATGAAAAAAAAATTAGCCTTTTTTATTCTTCTGATACTCAATTATTTGATAATACTTTCCCAGGGAATTATAATTGACCATACTTGCACGGATATCAGTCAGATTCCGGCTAATGTAATCGACGACATTCAAGCCAATATCAAGTGGCATTATGCTCACACTTCTCACGGAGAACAACTAACTTACGGCTTGCAATTTTTGGAAGATGACGACTCATCTTTGGCTTATGAAGTGGGTTATTCCTATTTGCCGAATGTTACGGGTTCGCTTTGCATTTTCGACGGACAGGAAACGGAAACTTATATCACCCCGGATCTCTATTGGGAAACGGCTGCCGGATTGGATTTAACTCAAGATGTTCTTGACCACAACCCAACGATAAATGTTTCTCAATGGGCGTTTTGCACACAATTGAATTATTACGATTCTTCTCAAGTGCAAGATTACCTTGATGCAATGGCTCGATTGGAAGCGGACAATCCGGGAGTAACTTTCGTTTATATGACCGGCAATGCTCAATCCGACGGAGCCGACGGCTATAACCGATACCAGAGAAACGAACAGATAAGACAATATTGTGTTGATAACAATAAGGTTCTTTTTGATTTTGCCGATTTGGATTGTTGGCATAATGGAGAATTCAATTCGTATGAATATAACGGCACAACTGTTCCTCTGGAGCACCCTGACTTTAACGGCGATTATTACGCTCACACCACCGAATCTTCCTGTCGGCAAAAAGGAAGAGCGGTTTGGTGGATGTTGGCAAGATTACGCGGCTGGGAACCATCTCCGCCTTCCGGCTATTCGGTTACTCCAACAAGCATTGACTTCGGACAAGTTCAAATAGAAGAATCCGACTCGGAAATTTTTACGATTACGAATGTCGATACGATTCCCGTAACTATCGACAGTATAGTTTCCAATAATTCGGTTTTCACCTTGACCGATTTGGGAAGAAGTCTTGCCGGCTTTACTTTGGAAGTAGATGAATCCAAAGATATCGAAGTAACATTTTCCCCCACAGCTGTTCAAACTTATTCCGGAGTCATCACGGTTTATTCTTCTCAAGCCGGCAACTCTGAAGTCAATGTTTCGGGTGAAGGAACCGATTCTCCTTCCGGCGGTTATCATGTTTGCGGAGATGTTGACGGAGTCTGGAATTATGACCTCATCTATGTTGATTGCGATCTCCAAGTTCCACACGATTATACTTTGACTATCAATCCTCCCGCAGGCGGAACTGATATTATTTTTACCGGACATTATAAATTTTGCGTTTACGGACGATTGGTAATCAACGGAACGGAAGAAGACAGTGTTCGTTTTTTGTTTCTTTATGAATCCTCCCGAATCACGGTAGAAAATTGTTTATTTGAAGATAATTCCGCTGACGACGGTGGCGGTGGTCTTCATGTAAGATATTGCTCTCCCTTCATAAAAAATTGTGTATTTCGCCAAAATTCCGCGGTAAACGGTGCTGGCATTCATTTTTCGGGTTCTTCTTCCTCTCTTGAATATTGTCTCTTTGAAAACAATTCCGCCACTTACGGTGGTGCAATGTATTTTGACGCTTGCAGTCCCAATATTCTGAATTGCACTATTTCGGAAAACAGCGCTTCCTCAAACGGCGGTGCTATTGTTCTGTACGATTATTCGTATCCTGAATTTGTAAATTGTATTTTGTGGAACGATTCTCCCAATGAAATTCATAGTTTGGTGGAAGGTGGAGAACCGACCTTTAGTTATTCCGATATTCAGGGAAGCTGGAGCGGAACAGGATATTCAGGGAAGCTGGAGCGGAACAGGTAATATCAATTCCAATCCTTTGTTTGTAAATCCGGCAAACTGCGATTTCCGTCTTTCCACAGGTTCTCCCTGCATCGACAGCGGCGATCCTTCTTCCCCACTCGATCCGGACGGAACG
>NATF01000061.1 GCA_002085205.1 Candidatus Cloacimonas sp. 4484_275
CAAAATTATTCCGTGACCTGTATCGTGCGAAAAGGTTCCAATACAGATTTACTCCCGAAAAACAGTAACATTATTTTTATCGATTACAACAATGAAAAAGAGATAAAAAAAGCCTTCCAAAATCATGAAATTTTGATTCATCTTGCTGCCAAAACCAAAGCAATGGTACAGAACAAAACAAAAGCAAAATGGACCATTATTCGTCCTTCTTCGGTTTACGGTCCGGGAGATAAAGATTTTTTGCAATATTTTCGCCTAACAAAAAAACATCTCTCGCCGCTCGTGGGATTCAAAAAAAAATATCTCAGTTTAATTTATGTGGATGAACTTACGGAATTTATTGCAAAAACCATCGGAAACGAAAAGGCTTTCAATGAGATTTTTTTTGCTTCGGACGGACAAATTTACTGCTGGGAAGATTTTGCCACCGATTTGAGCAGAGCAATCGGAACTTTTGCCATCACGTTTCGAATTCCGGAATTTCTGATAAAACCGTTTGCCGCAGGAAAACCTAAGAAACACTTATCTTTGGTATAAAGAACACGGATGGATTTAACAATGAAATTTCATTTTGCGGTGTTATTGATAATTTTTTCTTTTAATATCTTTGCTCAAACGGAAATCGGACAAACTTCCGACGAAACAACAGAATCCGATTCAATTGTGCAGAGTTTACCGAAAAAATCGGTTTCGGATTCCACCTTTCAAAACAAAAACTTGCGGCAGGAAATAAACAAACTCGTTACAAATAGCACCAAACGAGAAATCTTTCTTCCGTATTCGATTTGTCGGGAAAATTTTCATTTTCAATCCGCTCTGCCTTTGAATGTTTATTTTCGCAAAAATGGTTTTTCCGTCTTTCCTTTTATGGGTTCTCAAATTCATTTTATGCAAAATTATTTTCCTTTTTACAAAATTGAATATTCGGAAAATCTGATAAATTTTTTCAGAACCGATTACGAATTTCCGGTTGCTTTTTCTTATGCAAATCTCGGACTCGGCGATAATGACATGAATCACGCTTTTCTTAATTTTCGCAAAGGCAACATTTTGGGAATAAATAAGTTACATTTTGTTTTCAACATTATCACTTACGACGGATTATGGCTTTCCGAACAGGAAAAAGCAAAAAATATCGATTTGCAATTGTTGTACAAAACAAATTTCGGAAAATTTTATTTTGTTGGTTCTTTAATCGACCAGAAAATTTCCTCTTTAACTTTGCAAAATTCCGAACAAAATTCCGAAATTAGCCCTATCTCGGAGAAAACAGCGGAATATTCTTTCTTCTTTAAGAATAAAATCGCAGATTTGGGCGTCCTTTTCCAAAATAATAAAATCGATGGCGAAAATCGAAAAACATGGCAATTTCTATTAAAAAAGGAAATTTTTTTGAAAAATCATTATTTCGGTTTATCTTGGGAAAATTTGCGCCAAACCACCGAAAAAGATTCTCTTTTTAATGTTGTCGGCATCACTCACCGCTCCGAAATAATCGGGTTTAATTGGAAAAATAATCTCAATTTCGTGAACCAAAAAAAATATCAAGCAAATTCGGTTCTGCGCAAAATGATTTTCAAAAACTTTTATTTGCAAGGTAAGTATTCCGAATACAAATTTGATATTCACACCACAAAAAAAAGTTTGGGTTGGTTTTGGCAAAATAACTTTTTGAAGAGCGATATCGCAATCGGATTGCAAAAAATCTCTCAAAAGGATAATTTTTATTCGGAAATGCTAAATTTCCTAAATTTTTCCATTCCAAATTTTGACTTTGATTTACAAAGCTGGATTTTTTATCAAAAAATGGAAAATGATGATAAAAATTATCCGAAATGGCAAAATCGAACTTCATTTGAAATCACTCGAAAACTCAAATACGAAAACGCAATTTCGTTAGGAATAAAATATCTCTTTTGTTCCGCTTTCGATGTCTCCGCCGAAACCAACAACCTGAATATTTATTTGAAAATAAAAATAACTCCGAAATTCGAAATTTCCGGAGAAGCCGTAAATATTTTAAACAATGAAACTCTGTTTGGCAATGAATTTTCCGGAATTCACTTTATTGCGAATGTCAAATGGATTTTCGTTAATTGACAAAAGGAATAAAAATGAAAAAAACTCTATTGTTCTTCGGAATTTTATTGGTTGTGTCACTATCGTTTTGTTTTGTGGGAATGATATTTTTAGACTGGAAAATTCGTTCTATTTTCGGATTTCAGTTTTTCTCGTTTGCCGTCGCAGGTAGTTTTATCTATTTTTTGGAAAAATATTTTCGAATTATAGACACACTTTTTTTTCTTCTGTTTTTTTCCGTCTTTTCCACACTTTATCTTGTCAGAACCGAAATTACAATTCAGATAGGCGGATTTTTCAATATTTTTTTGTATTCACTTTTTCTTTATTCGCCTCTCGCTTTGGTAATGAAATATTTTGGAAAACATCGTCTTCCCAAATATGTGAAAAACATAATTTTCAGTTTGGTTATGACAATCGTTTACACGCTTATTCATCTTGCCGTTTATGTCTTGCTTAAAGAAACAATCACTTTCGAGATTCTGAAAATGTATTTTTATAATTATTTAATTATTTTTCTGATTATCAGTTTTGCCTTCACTTTTTCCGAATTGTTGTTTCGAAATATTGTAAATTTTTTCACTCCGCCGGAAATTAAGCGTTGATTCGCAAACGGATATTATTTCTCAGGATTAATATTTAAAAATACTGTTCCCGATAAATTCCCGCAAAATGGAATTGGATGGGACATAATTATCCTGAATATGTTCCAAATGCAGCAAAATTTTTTCCAATCGTTTTGCTTCCGAATATTTCGGACAAAATTTTCCCACTTTTTTCAGAAGAGGAACCAAATATTTTTTCAAAACGCCAAGCTCATAAGTGAGAGCGCTGTTAAACATAAAATCGGCATTTTCCTGATATGGAAAGATGTTTCGGTCTTCACCCTCTCGCACGGAATCCCATCTTTCCAGAGTTTGTTCCGCCGAATAGCCGCGGAAATGATAATCGCGAACCAGTCGCCTCATTAATCTGGAATCCGTCGTCGCAATACGATTGTGAGCGTCTATATTCAAATTGTTAAGCGCACTGACATAAATTTTTACTTTCTGATTGAAAGGAATGGAAATAGTAAGTTTTTCGTTCAAACCATGAATTCCCTCAATCACCAAAACATCTTTTTCTTTCAAAGAAATTCGATTGTAACTTCTTTCTCTTTTGCCGGATATAAAATTATATTTGGGAATTTCCACCTCTTTTCCGGAGAGCAATTCCTGCAAATTTTTGTTGAGTAATTTCAAATCAAGAGCATTAATATTTTCAAAATCATAATCGCCGTTCTCTTTTTTGGGAGTTAAATTGCGCGGTAAGAAATAATTATCAAGACTAATGATGCGCGGGAATAATCCGTTAACTTTTAACTGAATGGAAAGTCTTTTGGCAAAAGTTGTTTTTCCGGAAGCCGAAGGACCGGCAATTAAAACAATTCGCACATCATTTTTTCGCCAAATCTGTTCGGCAATAAAAACGATTTTCTTCTCATGGAGAGCTTCTTCCACCTGAATAACATCAATAATACCGTTGTTTTCGACGGCTTTGTTCAAAGCTCCGACATCGTGAACACGCAAAATTTTCAACCACTTGTCATGTTCTTGGTGGGTAAGAAAAAGTTTCTGCGGAAAATCAAATTTTCTTTTCAGTTCAAATTTCTTTTTCTCCGGAAAACGCAGAATAATTCCCGGCGAATGATAAACTATATCAAAAAGACTGATGAGAGCAGTGTTATCCGCCAATTGAGAAACGAAATAATCGTAAAAATTGTCGCAATAAAAAACTTCCATTTTTTGAGGTTTAAGATTTGCCAACACATCTTTTCGATTCATTCGGGAAAAAATTTTCGTTGCTTCTTCCGTTCCCAAAACCTGTTTTCTAATCGGCAATTTTTTTCTCACAATCGATTTCATCTCTCTTTTCAAAGCCTTCACATCATCAAGAGTAAAAATGTTGCCATTAAATTTTTCCGCATACACACCGTCCCCGATGGAATGTTCAATTACAATTTTCGGTTTTAAGGAAAAGACATTATGAAAAGCTTTCGTCAAAATAAAAATAGCGGTATTTTGGTAGATGCGGTAACCTTCGGGAGAATAAAATGTAATCAAATCGATCCGACAATCTTCCGTAATCAAATAATCATAATTCACATATTCGTGATTTATTCTGAAAATCAAAATCATTTTCTCGCAGATTTCTTTGCGCGTAATAATATTTTCTATTTTTGACTCTTTTGCCAAAGTAATCGTTTTGTAATGATCACAATTCAATCTCAATTCAACTCGAATCATTTTTCCTCCGGACACAAACCTAATTACTTTTCTTAATTCGGTCAAATTAACCGAAAAAGAAAAATTTAAGTTTTTCAAACAACTTTTACAGTCAAGATTTTTTCGGTTTATTTTGGAAAAGACAACATCGGAACATTTTGCCAAAACATATTGAAAGAAAAAAAGTTATGAAAATAAAAACATTGCAATTTCTTCGAAAAAATTTTGTTTGACTGAAAAAAGGGGATTTGAAATTACGCCCCCTCGAGAGGTGAAAAAATGGAAAAATTAAGAAATATAAAAAGAGCCGTAATTCAGCATATCGGCATTGTAATAGGAGCGTCTTTATTGGCGTTTTCTTATTCATGGTTTTTAATTCCTTACAAAATTTCTCCCGGCGGAGTGGGCGGACTTTCCCAAATTTTATATCATATTTTCCACATTCCAGCCGGAACTTCCATGATAATTTTGAACATCCCTTTGTTTGTAATGAGTTTTGTCTTTTTGGGAAAAAGATTCGGAGCGCGTTCTATTTTCGGAATGATTTCTTCCGCATTTCTAACGGATTTATTCAGTATCCCGAATCTCTATAAATTCGGCTTGATCAAAGACCTTTCGCAATACACTTTT
Source organism: Candidatus Cloacimonas sp. 4484_275 (assembly GCA_002085205.1). GTDB lineage: Bacteria > Cloacimonadota > Cloacimonadia > Cloacimonadales > TCS61 > 4484-275. Next base: position 4,974 of record NATF01000061.1, read on the forward strand.
TATGTGGACGGCAAAAAAATTTATGCCATGTTAGGACCTGACGATATTTATCTGGCAGCAATTGCCGGTTCTGTTCTTTTGGGTCTCGGTTTGGGAATCATTTTCCGATTTCGCGGTTCAACGGGCGGAACCGACATTCCGGTTGCCATGCTGAAACAAAAATTGGGAGTTTCCATCGGAA
>NATF01000062.1 GCA_002085205.1 Candidatus Cloacimonas sp. 4484_275
TCTTTCTTTTTGCTTTTTTCTATTCATGATGAAGTATAAAAACCACCTTTTTATTTTGTTTTTTTAAATCATTAAATAAAGGCACGGCTTCTTGATTCCTTAAAGTGATAACTTGCAAAATCTTTTTCTTAACTTTGTTAACATAAAATTGCATCACTTCATTTTTGGGAAAACCTTTTCCTCCTTTTCCCTCTTCTCCGCTTCCCAACGAGAATTGAAAAAAGTTTTTTTATCAACCAATCTGAACATTCCGTTTTCAAAAATCATTAAATCAAAATAAGGAATCGGTATTCCTTTATAAATAGTAAGAAATCGTGAATTATAAATTATATTTTTATGCATAAAAACGAGAAATGAAATAATTTGAGCAAATATCAAAAAAACAAGAAAAAAACGAATAATTTTATTTGCGGAAAAATGGATAAACAAAAATATCACGACAAAAACAAACAAAGAAATAAATATTGAATTTATCCGCACCGTCTTTTCTGTTAAAATAGAGCTGAAATATAAAAAAATAAGGGTAAACAAAAATTCCAAAAATAATAATGATAGCGGATTTCGAAAATAATCTTTTAATTTACGATGCTTAATTTTCCAACCTTTTTCAATTATTTTTCCATTTTCATAAACAAAAAACACGAAAATTATTCCGAGAACGGCACCCAACATATCTTTCACGATATCGCTAATATCAAAAATTCGGTTTGTTAGATTCAGTTGAAGGGTTTCGTCTGTTGTAGAAATAAGCGTCGCCGTCAAAAAGATAACGGCAATAATTTTTGTAGAATCCATTTTCCGATATTTCAAATATCGATACATCAAATAGGAAAAAATCGTGTAAGCAAGGTAGTGCCAATTACTTTGAATATCAAAGAGAGAATTACCCAAATAAAAATCCGATATTTGTTGAGCAAAGATAATGACCACACCGATAAAAAGCAAAGTTAATAATCGAAGTTGATTTAGTTTCTTTCTAATCAAATAGATGATAAACGAAAAAAACAAGATGAAAATTATCGGAATTATTTTTATCTCCCAATTGTGAAAATAAAAAGAATATTCCGATATTTTTTTTATTGTCGGTTGAAGATAGTATTTGGTCATTACAAAAGGACCGGCAAAAATTATCAAAATATAAATTAGTAATTGATTTTTTCTTTTCAATAAAAAATTTTTCAAATAATCTCCCAGAATTTCAATCTTTATTCTATTATTTTTTCCGCTTTTTTATTTCCGAGTAAAGAATTTTTCCTCATTCCGGATAATGATAAATTTTCTTTTTTCCATCCGTGGAAACCACCGGCCAAATAATATACTTTTTTAAATTCCAAATCTTCAATCGTTTTCAAAATTTTTTCTCCATGCACTCCCTCGTCATCATAAATTAAGAGTATTTTGTTTTTATCCATCGCATTTAATAAATCTTTGAAATTTTCCGCATTGAAGTCCAGATTTATCGCGTGTTTTATATGATCATCATTATATTTTTTTTCGCTTCTGATATCCAAAATCAAAATGTCGTTAAAATTTTCATTAATGATTTTATAAGCGTCGAGGGGAGAAACTTTTTCAACTTTTTCACCGGAATTTTTTAATTTAGTATTTTCTTTTCGATTCATTTTGCCGATAATTTTCAAAGAAACCATGCTTCGATTCGGGTCATTGGAAAAAACATTCACCACAAAATTCAATTTTGCTCTGAAATATTTCGGTTTTACCTCCAATTTCACAGTACCTTTTCGATTTTTTTTCAATACCTTATCATAAGCAATTACAGAAACTCCCATAGGAACATCGATAGTCCTGATTATCAAATCGTTTTTTCCAATATTCTTATAATAAAATTCAACCGTTTTACTTTCTTTTTTGGAAATTACTCCCACATCGGCAACATATCCTTCAAATTGAATTTTCGGAGCTTTCTTTCTTTCCTTTTCCGTTAGATACGAAAAATCTTCCAAAATAGTTGCGGACACCGTGATAGCATAATTTCTCTTTCTGTTTCCTTCCTCTATCGTTAGTGGTATTCGTTCGTCGAGTAAGCCGTATTTTTTCCCTTGAGTAGGATCAAGAGTGATAACTATTTTTCCTTTTTCCTGAGGTTTCAAACTATCTTTCAAAGTATAAATTTGTAAAATATCGGAGTGTTCGCCGAAAGATATTTTCATCGGTACGGTCGCGGTATTTTTAATCAGTATCGTATCGGAAATCACCTCCGAATTCAGTATGTTGCCTAATTTGATTCTATTTTTGGAAAGTCGCAATTTTCCCAATTTTGTTCTCAATTTTCCGGGACTCGGCAATACATTTCCTGAAATTTTCAGAGTGAGAACATTTTCTCTCGCGTTGGAACTAACGGTTATTCCTTTATGAAAAGGTCCGGGTCTATTATCGGTTTTATAAACTACGGTGATGTATCCTTGTTCGCCGGGTTTTATTTCTCCAGTTGACCAACTGGGTGTTGTGCAACCTCACGTTGCCTTTACCCGAATAAGTTTTAAAGGTTCGTCGCCGGTATTGGTAAATTCGAACTTATATTCAACAGGTCCGTCTTCTTCCTTGATCGTACCGAAATCGTGTTCCATTTCTTTGAAAGTAATTTCCGGCAGCGCCATCAATAAATTGCTTAACAGCAAAATAACAATTACAATTAATATTTTCTTCATTTTTCCTCCAAATAATCTATTCCGCGATTTTTCCGGAGAGTTCCACTCTTGTTTCCGGTCTTTTGGGATCATTGCTAATAATGGTAATATATGACAAGAATTTTTTACCTGCAAAACGAGCAATCGGTTTGATTTCCAAAGATATTTTTCCTGTTTTTCGTGGAGAAATCCGTGTCGGATAAGAAAGGATTTCAATTCCGTCACTATGATTAATCGTTCTGATTTTCAGAGTCGAGTTTCCGTGGTTTTTCAATTTAATCTTTGTATTAATTACCGTATTTTTCTTTACTTCGCCCAAATCAATATGCGTGCTATCCAGAACAATTTTCGCCGAATTTTGCAGTTCTTTTTCCGTTAAGTAAGAAAAATCTTCTTTAATTGAAATAATCACTTTAATCTTTGTTTCCGTCTCAAATGAATCTATTTTTGTCGAAAGGATTAAATCTTCGATTAGATGTCCGTAATATTTTTTCTTTTGAGTATCGGTTTTCAGAATTATTTCCGCTCGCTGGTGCGGTTCAAGAAATTCGGGATAACTCAACACCTCGATAAAAGGAGGTTTCTTTTTCAAAGTTATTCTCATCTCTTTCGCAGTGTCATTTTGAATTTTTAAGGTATCGAATTTAGTCTCCGTATCTTTCACGATTCGAAAATTTACATTTCTCTTATTTAAACGCAAATTACCGATTTTCGTCCGCAATTTTCCAGGTTCGGGAATTACTGTCCCGAAAACAAGCAATTTCAGAAATTCATCGCCGGCATTTGTTTTTACCAATATTGATTTATGAAAACTACCGATTCGGTTCAAAGGATTGAAAGTCACTTCCACATAACCTTTCTTTCCTGGCAAAATTTCACCGGTTGACCAACCGGGGACAGTACATCCTCATGCCGATTTTACTTTGACAATTTTCAAAGGTTCGTCGCCGGTATTGGTAAATTCAAATGTATAATGAACTTTGCCGCCTCCCTCTTTGATTTGTCCGAAATCATGCTCCATCGTATCAAATGAAATTTCCGGCAGCGAAAACATTAAAGTTCTCAAAAACAGGAAACAAATTATCAGACCGATTTTTTTCATAAATTCTCCCGATAAATCTATTCGAGTTTGAGATTTTTAAGAAAATTTTTCACGGAACCCTGATGAAAAAATAAACGGTGTTTGGGATTGAAGGTCTTATTTTCGGCATCTCTCAATTCCAAATGCAAATGCGAAGGTTTTCCGCTTCTGCGAATATTTCCCGTGAGACCGGTTAAACCGACTTTTGTACTTCCCGTAACTGTTTCACCGGTTTTCACAAAAATTTTGTTCAAATGTGCGTAAAGTGTTTCTATCCCTTCCGGATACAAAATTCTGACAATTTTTCCGTATTCCACTTTCACCGTGTCAATTACGCCGTTTTCCCGCTTACATTCCGTTTCTATCAAAAAATGAGGATTATCTTCGGCTTGCATAACGATTCCATAATCAGCTATCGGATACACGGGCGTATTTTCGGGAACAAACAAATCGATTCCTTCGTGCTTTCGGAGAGAATCGTTTTCGGTAGTGAGAATGGTGATTTGATCCAATTTTTTTTGTAAATGATTTATAATGAGAGTATCAATGACAACCAGCAAAAGTAACAACAAAACAATCAAAAATCTTATAAATGCTATCGTCCGTACTTTCATTATTTCCTCTGACGCAAAAAATTTTTTAAGAATATAATTGGCAATATTTTTTTCAGTGGAAATTCATTCCAAACCAACCGTTTTCAGTCCCGCAAAAAATACGACGAAAACAACCATACATATTAAAAAAATTACCGGCGGTCAAAAAACAATTCGTATATCACGATTTTAACAAAATTCATAATATCTCTGCCGTGAGAAATATAGCTTTTTTCGGTTTGATAAATCGTTTGAATCGGAACGAAATCTATTTTCGCTTTTCGGCGGACAAATTTAAAAATAATTTCCGTTTCAAATTGATAACGTTCCGAACGAAAACTCATTTTTTTTATCAAATCCAGACTATACAACCTGAAACCGGATTGAGAATCCAAAATTTTGTAACCGGTTGTAATGCTGACCACAAAACTGGTAATGCTGTTACTTAAAATTCGCGAAAACGGCATTTTGGCAAAAGCGAAATTTCTTTTTCCAATAACCAAATCGGAATTTCGGCGGTTTTGGAGCTTGATAAAATCAGGAAAATTTTCCGGTTGATGTTGTAAATCGCAATCGATGGTAAACGCATATCGAAAATCTTGAAAAATCGCTTCTCGAAATCCAGCCGTCAACGCCGCACCTTTTCCTTTGTTTACGGAAAAATTTATTACCTTGATTTGGAATGAAACACAAATCTCAACCGAGTTGTCCAACGAGGCATCATCAACTGCAATTATGTTCTCTTTGGGGAAAAATTTCAAAATTCGTTTCAATAACTTTTCCAAATGAGCGGAACCGTTATAAATCGGAATAATTACAGCCGTGTTTCCCCAATTTGCTTTTGCCATTTTTCATTCCCTATTCCTTCTTTCCCCTTGAAAAAAATCATTCTTTTAAGGTCAACAAAGAATTTATCTTTTTAATTTTTCCGAAAAAAAATTTCTTTTCCAAATAAATATGATTGACAAATAAATAGGTTTGAAAATTCAAAATATTTCAAAAAATAGAAATGAGAATATATGAAAAAAATCGATCTTCACATCCACACGGGGTGTTCGGACGGAATTTTTTCGGTGGAAGAGGTTCTGGACTTAGCCGAAAAATATGAATACGACGAAATTGCGATTACTGACCACGACACGATAGAAGGTTACAAAAAAGCTCTGGAAATAATGAAAATAAAAGAATATCGTTTCAAATTAATTCCCGGCGTGGAAATCAGTTGTTCCCAAAAAAATCAGGATGTTCACATGCTGGCGTATTATTTTGACACTCAAAATCAAAAATTGCTCAACCTGTTAAATTCGATTCAAAACGGGAGATTTGTGCGCGCTCAACAAATTCTTTCCAAATTGGAAAGAATGGGAATAAAAATCAATTTTGCCAGAGTTCAGGAAATTGCCGGAAAAAACGGTTTAATTGGTCGCCCACACATTGCCAGAGCTTTAATCGAAATCGGCTGTTGCTCTTCCATAAAAGAAGTTTTTGAAATTTATTTGGGAGAAAATTGTCCCGCCAATGTTCCCAAACCGGCGCCAAATGCCAAAAAGGCTATCAAAACAATTCACAAGGCGGGAGGATTGGCGATTTTGGCTCATCCTTTCACACTCGACGATCAATCGGTTATTTACGATTTGATAAATTTCGGTTTGGATGGAATTGAAGTCTTTTATACCAAACATTCGGAAGATAAAATCGAATATTACAATGAAATAGCTTTGAAAAACAATTTGGTCCGAACCGGCGGCAGCGATTTTCACGGTGACGGCTTGGATTTGATGAATTTCGGTTATTACAGCGCTCCCGAATTTGTTTCCGAGGAACTTCTTCAAAAATTAAAAAAAATCAGGAGAGAAAACTAGATGGAAAATCAAGAAACCACTCGGAAAAATTTTCCCAGAATTTATCGTTTTAACGCATTTATTCGTTGGTTCACGCTGATTTTTGCGGTGGCGGCAATCGTTTATTCCGTTTGGCTGATTTTCAACAGAATCGAAGCCGAGTCTTCAAAATTCGTCAAAATCGTTCCGTTCATTATTATCTTTTTCGCTTCCAATTCTTTAATGAGAAACCTCTTTTCTTTAAATACGATTGTGTTCAAAGAAGACGCTATTATTTTTCGTTTTCTTGCCAGAAAATCGGTGCGTATTCCTTGGAATTCCATTCGGAAAATGGAATTGGAAGATGCGCGTCACAAAATGATAAAAATCAGTTACGAAGACGAAAACGGGCAAAAAGGAATTTTTAGATTTACGCTTTCTTTCCCGAATATGTTGGAAATTATTAACGGCATTGCCGAAATGTGTCCGCAAGCTGAATATGACGAATTTCTGAAAAATGTGATAATTGTCAAAGACGAGAAAAGCGAAGTAAAATTGCAGAAAGTTCAACTACCGGGAAAGGACGAAGACAAAGACAATGGAAATAAAGAATAACTGTAAATATTTTCGGGGCGACATTCCCTGCATTTTTCATAAAAAATATCAGGTTCATTGTGATGATTGCAATTATTTTGAGCCGATTAAAGAAAAAATTCTTATCATTAAATTAGGCGCCGCCGGTGATGTTATCCGAACAACGCCTGTTTTGAGAAAACTGCGGGAAGTTTTTCCCGACGCCGAAATTACCTGGTTAACCCAATATCCGATTTTCGTTCCCCAAAAATATGTGAACAATATCTTGGCTTGGAATCTTGAAAATATTTTATGGCTGCAATCTCGTCGTTTTGATTTCCTTTTTAACCTTGATAAAGACAGAGAAGCTCTCGGTTTGGCAAACATAATTTCCGCTCGAACCAAAAAAGGATTTTTGCCCGACGATTTCGGCAAATGCGCTCCCGCAGATAACAACGCCGAACATAAATGGCTTACCGGCATTTATGACGATGTTTCCCGACAAAATAAAAAAAGTTATCCCGAAGAGATTTTTGAAATATTCGGTTTTTCCTATAATCGAGAAAAATACATTTTGGAACTTCCACCCGCAAAACCGGAATTCGATTTGCCCGACACGGAAAAAATAATCGGTTTGAATACGGGTTGCGGAACGCGCTGGCTCACTCGTCTTTGGGGAGAAAAAAACTGGATTGAGCTTTCCAACATGCTTTCCGAAAAAGGATTTATTCCTTTGTTGCTGGGCGGACCGGTAGAAGACGAAATGAATCGAAAAATAGCCCAAAACTCGCCGGCTTGTTATCTTGGAACTTTCAAAATCGAAGATTTTCTGCATCTCGTTAATCGTTGTTCGGCGGTCGTAACTTCCGTAACGATGGCGATGCACATTGCTCTTGCGCTGGAAAAAAAATTGGTCCTTTTGAATAATATTTTCAATAAAAACGAATTTGAATTATTCGGTCTCGGAAAAATCTTGGAACCGGAAGGAAAAAATTGTCTCGGTTGCTATCGTAATACTTGTCCAAAGGAATGTATGAGTACAATTTCGCCTCAATTGGTATTTGATACAATTCAAGAATTATTAAAAGGATAATTCGTTTGAAAATTGCGTTTTTGGGTCCGGCGTATCCGCTGCGCGGAGGAATTGTTCAATTTATCACAATTTTAGCTGAAAAACTGAAAACCGCCGATCATAAAATTAAAATTTTCTCCTTCAAAAAACAATACCCGAAATTTCTTTTCCCGGGAAAAGACCAATTTGACCATAGCGGCAAAAAACCGGAAATCGAAATTGAACAAGTTTTGATCCCTTATAATCCCTTAACTTGGTTTCCGACCGTTTTCAAAATAAAAAAATGGAATCCGGAAATCTTAATCCTGAAATATTGGATTCCTTTTTTCGCGCCTGCTTTCGGAGTAATAATCCGCTTTCTAAAACTGACTTCCTCGACAAAAGTTATCTATATCATTGATAACATCGATTTTCACGAAAAGTGGATATTTGCGAAAACTCTGACAAAATTTGCGTTGGGAAAAGCGGACAAATTGATTACGCTTTCCGATTCCGTTTTTGAAGACACTCGAAAAATGTTTCCAAATAAGAAAATCATTCGCAGTTATCATCCTTTGTATCTAATTTTTGACCGGCAGCGATTCAATAAAAAAACCGCCAAAAAAGAACTCGGTTTAACCGGAAAAAAAGTTATTCTGTTTTTCGGCTACATCAAACCTTACAAAGGATTGGATTTACTTTTGAAGGCTTTTCCCGAGATTTTAAAAAATATTCCGGACGCTCATCTTTTGATTGTGGGAGAAGTTTACGGAAACGACGAAAAATATTTACATCTCATTTCCGAACTTAAAATTACAGATAAAGTTACATTTATTCGGAAATTCGTTGCCGACGATGAAGTGGAAATTTATTTCAAGTCCGCGGATGTGTTGGCACTTCCATACAAACAAGCAACTCAGAGCGGTGTTGCTCAAATCGGTTACACGATGGATAAAAATATTTTGAGGAAAAATATCGCAATTGAAAATCAAAAGTATTCTTGGGAAAATTTCATAAAGTTGATTTTTAACGAATAATAAAGAGAAAATATATTTTATAAAACAAAAAAAGACGGTCTTTTTCGACCGTCTTTTTTTCAAAATCTAATCTTTCTTGCCTTTAATTGCGTCGATGGGACAAGCGGTTACACAATCTCCGCAATCGATACAGGCATCCGTAATTATATATTGTTCTTCCGCCTCAACAATCGCTGAAACCGGGCAAACATCAACACACATTCCGCATTTAATGCATTCTGAAGTGATGATGAACGACATAATCCATTCTCCTTAAAATCATCAAAGAACATTTTTTTGAAAAACAGAAAAAGCAACAAACGAAGAACTAAACCGTAAGAATTTCCTGTTCTTTGGTTTTGGTGGCTTCGCTAATTTTTTCAATCCATTTATCGGTGAGTTCCTGAATATCCTTCAAAAGCTTCTTTTCATCGTCTTCACTGATTTCACCGTTCTTTTTCATCTCTTTGGCTTTTTCGTTACCGCTTCTGCGAATATTTCTGATTTCAATTTTCGCGTCTTCAGCTATTTTTTTCACATGTCGAACGATCTCTTTTCTGGTTTCTTCCGTAAGAGGTTGAAAAGGCAGGCGAATAACATTTCCGTCATTTTCCGGAGTAACACCGATATTTGATGCCAGAATTGCTTTCTCGATATTTGGCAAAATAGATTTATCCCACGGTTGTACAACAATCAAACGAGGTTCGGGAATGGCAATATTGCAAAGCTGTTTAATCGGAGTCGGCTGACCGTAATAATCCACCTTTATATCGTCGAGAGCAGAAGTGTTTGCTCTGCCGGTTCTGGTTTTGGAAAAATTATGCAAAAGAGCATCAAAAGCCGCTTCCATTTTCTTTTCCAAGTCTTTTTTTAGCATATCCATAATTCCACTCCTTTATTTGTGAATGAAAGTTCCGACATCTTTTCGCAAAATTGCTTCTTTCAAATTTCCTTTTTCGGAAATATTAAATACTTTTATCGGCATTCCATATTCTCGTGCCAGCGAAAACGCCGTCATATCCATAACTTTCAACTTTTTACTCAAAAGTTCGTCGTAAGTTATATCGGCGATAAATTTCGCATTTTTATCTTTTACCGGATCGGAAGAAAACACACCGTCAACTTTGGTTCCCTTCAACACAATATCCGCATTGAGTTCAATCGCTCGCAGAACGGCAGCCGTATCGGTCGTGAAAAAGGGATTTCCGGTTCCGCCGCAAAAGAAACAGATTTTTCCCTCGTTGAGAGAAGTTTTGGCTCGATTCGGAGTGTAGAATTTAGCAACTTTATCAATCTGAAGAGCGGAATGAATTTCCGTGTAATAATTTCTTTTATTCAAAAGCTCGCTTAATATCAAAGCATTTTGAATTGTAGCCAACATTCCCACATTGTCGGCGGTAAAACGCTGCAAATGTTTTCCTATCTCCGAATTCCCGCGGAAAAAATTTCCGCCGCCGAGAACGATTCCGATTCCGATTCCCAACTTTTTTGCGGCAATGATGTCATCCACCAAATCGTTGACAACATCAATATCAATTCCAAAGCCTTTGGCACCGGCGAGAACTTCACCGCTAATCTTAAAAACAACTCGGTGAACTTTTTCCGGTTTATAAATTATATTCATTTTAATTTCCCAAACTGTATCGAACAAATCTGGCAACTTGGATATTTTCTCCGAGCGCCATTATCGCTTCATTAATAATATCTTTTACGGTTTTATCGGGATCTTTGATAAATTCCTGTTCCAAAAGACAATTTTGCTTAATGAATTTTTTAATTTGTCCATCCACGATTTTATCGAGAATTTTTTCCGGTTTTCCTTCATTTAACGCTTTATTTCTGTATACTTCTCGTTCCGATTCCAGAATCTTCGGATCAAGATCTTTTTCGGAAATTGCCAACGGATTGGTTGCCGCTATTTGCATAGCAATATCTTTGCAAAGAGCAATGAATTTTTCGTTGTTTCCGACAAAATCGGTTTCACAATTCACTTCCACCATTACTCCGATTTTTCCGTTACTATGAATATATGAATAAATTCTGCCTTCTTTCGTTTCTCTATCCGCTTTTTTTGCCGCTTTGCTGATTCCTTTTTCTCTCAAATATTTAATCGCCGCTTCCATATCTCCGTTGGTCGCGATGAGAGCTTTTTTACAATCCATCATTCCGGCACTTGTTTTGGCGCGTAATTCCATAACCATTTTTGCTGAAATACTCATTTCCTTCTCCTGTTTTGATTTATTCGGTTCCTTTTTTGGTTTTGTTTTTTTCGGTTTTTTCTTTGGAATTCTCGGTTGGAGTTTCTTCCTTTTTCTCTTCTGAAGTTTCCGGAATCAAACCTTCCACATCCGCACCTTCCATCAAAATTTTTCTGCCTTCAATAACGGCATCAGCCATTTTGTCGGCAATCAAATTTATGGCTCTTATGGCATCGTCGTTTCCGGGAATTACATAATCCACTAAATCGGGATCACAATTTGTGTCCACCATCGCCACAATCGGAATCTTTAATTTTCTGGCTTCATTAACCGCAATTCTTTCCTTGATGATGTCCACAATGAAAACAACATCGGGCAATCGTTCCATTTTTCTGATACCGCCCAAAGCGTTGAGAATTTTATCATATTTCTTTTTCATTTTGGCGGCTTCCAATTTTGTGAAGCTGTTAATCGTGCCGTCTTCCACAATTTGTTCGTAATAATCCAATTTGTCGATACTTTTGCGAATAGTTTCCATATTTGTTAACATTCCGCCGTACCAACGGTTACTCACATAAAACGAATCGCATTTTTTGGCAGCGGTTTCAATCGCTTCTTTGGCTTGTTTTTTTGTTCCGACGAACAGAACCGTTCCGCCTTTGCTCACTACATCTTTAATATACATATAAGCTTCATTGACGGCATCAAGCGTTTGTTTCAAATCAAGGATGTGAATTCCGTTTCTTTTGATGAAGATGTATTTATCCATCTTCGGGTTCCATTTGTGGGTTTGATGTCCGAAATGAACGCCACTTTCCAGAAGTTCTTTCATGCTTACAACAGACATTTGTGTTTTCTCCTTACGGTTATTTTTTTACCGTTTGAAATTAACTGCATATCATCCGCTTTTGCCGGACACCGTTCTGCAAATTTCAAACGGCTATTTTGGTTTAAAATCAAAGAGAAAGAAATCCGAATTTCGGATTGGAAATTCGGATTTCCAAAATCATCATTAACGTTTCGAGAATTGGAATCTTTTTCTTGCTTTGGGACGTCCCGGTTTCTTTCTTTCCACCATTCTGGGGTCACGGGTGAGAAAACCGTTTTTCTTCAAAATCGGTCTGAGTTCTTCGTCATATTTAACGAGAGCTCGCGCAATTCCGAAACGAATCGCACCGGCTTGACCGGAAAGTCCTCCGCCTTTAACATTTACATTTATATCCACTTTATCGGAAAGGCCTACAAGTTTGAGAGGTTGTTCAACCACCATTTCCAAAGTTTCGCGGGCTAAATATTCTTTCATCGTACGCTTGTTCGCTATTCTTTTTCCGGTGCCGGGAGTCAATCTGACTCTCGCTACGGCATCTTTTCTTCTTCCGACTGCATCAAAATATTGCATTCACTTTCCTCCTTACGACGACAGGGAAATATTTTTCGGCTTTTGAGCCGTGTGAGGATGTTCCTCACCTACATAAATTTTCAATTTTCTGATTAATTTTCTTCCCAATGCGTTTTTAGGAAGCATTCCCTTTACGGCATGTCTGATAATTTCTTCCGGTTTTTCGGCTAACATTCTTTTAAACGGAATATTTTTCAATCCGCTCGGATAGCCGCTATATCTTTTATAAGTTTTTTGCAATTCCTTGTTTCCGGTTAATTTTATTTTTTCGGCATTTATAACAACAACATAATCTCCCGTATCGAGATGCGGACTAAAATACGGTTTATTTTTTCCGCGCAAAATTGCCGCCACACGGGTTGCGAGTCTTCCCAAAATCTGGTCGGACGCATCAACCACATACCAATCCTGTTTGATTTGTTCAGGTTTTGGTGTTACTGTTTTCATTATTTTCTCCTACCTAAAAATCTTTAGATTTGCGTCAGTTTTCTTTATTTCAAGTTATC
>NATF01000063.1 GCA_002085205.1 Candidatus Cloacimonas sp. 4484_275
CTGCTGGAAAGTTCTTTTCTCTTTTTCAAAGAAGCAATTGCGGCTTTTCTTCTGGAGCTGGAAGGTTTCTCTGATTTTTCCGGAATAATTTGTGATTCGGCAAAATTCAATTTTGGATATTGAAGTTGCAAATCAACGGAAACTATTATTTTGCCCGTAATCGGTTCTAAAAGTTTTTCCAATCTTTCGGCAATTTCCTGCTCGGTGCGAATTTTGGAAATTGTTTCCAGATTATTTTCTTGGGAAAAAGAAATAAAACAAAAAAGTGTCAGAACTAAAAAAAATAAAAACTTTTTCATGTTCAATCCTTATAATTTTAATTATCCATCAATTTTTCATGTCAAATACGCAAAAAAGAGCTAAATTTGTAAAGCAAAATAATTTTTTGGAATATAATATCTCTTTATACATCAGCATCTTCGCGTTTTGTAACCGATTATTTCATTGTTTTCGAAAGCCAGAAAATACTTCAAATTGGGGGTATTCAATTGTTTTTCAAAATTTTTTTGAGAATCTCTTCCCAGAGGTTTGAAAGGAAGTTCGGATTTTTTCCAAAGAGAGACAATCGACGAATAATCTTTTTTTTGAGCCGTTCTGATTTTCATATTAAATCCGTTTTCGGAAGCGTCGGCAATTCCGAAGATCATGTTTTTTCCTTTCATCATTTCCGAATAGTGATACTCTTCCTCTTCATAGATTTTTCTTTCCAATTTGAAAGTATCTTCATACCATTTTACGAGACGAGGATAATCCTCCGCCAAAATTACTCCGTTGATTAAACGCATTTTCATAATAGCACCTTTTCTTAAATAAACCACTGAATTAAAGAGCTGAAAATTGAAATTAAAACGGAAGCGATAGTCGCATTCAAACATCCTTCCAATCTAAATTTCGGAACAAATTTGGATACCAATAGCAGAATGAATCCGTTAACGAAAAACAAAAAAATTCCCAAAGTGATAATGGTAAGCGGAAAAGTGATAAAAATGAGAAACGGCTTCACAAAAAAATTTATTACAGCCAACACCAGAGCCGCCACAATCGCCGTAACAAAATCTTCCACATAATATAAAGAAGTTAATTTCCCTACCAGATAAATAGATAAAGCCGTAATTAAAATTTTAATCAAAAAATAGTGTCCCATCAATTTGAAAATTTCCTCATAAAAGCGGGAATTTCCGTTGGTGATGACATTTTTGGTTTGTGATTATGTTCCGGTTCGGCTTTTTTTTGTAAATCCAAATTTTCGGAAATTCTAATGCGTTCCAACGCTTCATCGATATTTTCTTCGTTCAAATTACCGCTTTTTCTCATTTTTTCTATTTCCTGAATTCTGCCGCCGGGCAACTGAAGTCCCGTCGCAATCAAAGTTACCTTGATTTTTTCCTCCATTCCGTCATCTATGATTGTTCCGATAATTATGTCGCCGTCGTCGCCGGTTTCTTCCGTGATGATTTCGTTAATTTTATCAAATTCACTCATTTTTAATTCTTTACTGGCGGTGATGTTTATCAAAATGCCTTTGGCATTTTTCATGATTAAATCTTTCAGCAAAGGATTTGACATTGCCGCTTTTGCCGCTTCTTCGGCTCGATTTTCGCCTTCGGCAATTCCGGTTCCCATCAAAGCAAAACCTCTGTTAGACATAATTGTTTTGATGTCCGCATAATCGACACTGATATAACCGGCATAAGTGATAATATCGGAAATTGCTTTGGCCGCTTCATAAATGATGTTGTTTACTTTATTAAAAGCATCTATCAAAGTCAAATCCGCAAAAAGTTCATTTATTTTTTCGTTGGGAATGACGATAATCGTATCGACAATTTCCGTAAGTTCCTGAATTCCTTTTTCAGCATTTGCAAGTCTTTTTTTACCTTCTCTTCGGAACGGTTTGGTAACGATGGCAATCGTGAGAATTTCCAGTTCTTTGGCAACGGAGGCGATTATGGGAGCGGCGCCGGTTCCTGTTCCTCCGCCCATTCCGGCAGTGATAATAAGAAGATTGGCATCTTGTAAAATTTCTTTAATCGCTTCGCGTGATTCTTCCGCCGCCAAAGCTCCCAATTCCGGTTTTGCGCCGGTTCCCAAACCTTTGGTTGTTTCCTTTCCCAATTGAAGTTTTATCTTTGCTCGGGAATTTTTGAAATTATTTATATTTGTGTGAGCGGAAATAAATTCCACTCCGTTAATCGAATTTTCAATCATAGTATTGATTACATTTCCACCCGCGCCGCCGACACCGAGAATTTTTATTCTGATTCCGGTTGCTTGATTTTCCCTTTCCAAATCCAATTCCATCATAATTCCTCCGAGCTTGCCATTATGTTTTTATTCGTCGTATTTTCGAATGACTCCGAAAATATTCGGAACATTTTTAAAAATAATCTTTAATTCCATCAATAATTTTTTTCAAAAAATTCATGAAAGGATCCCTGCTTTTGAATTGTTGAATTTTTTCCTGACCTTCCGAAATCACTTGGAAAGCTTTATATAAAATGCCGACGCTGGTGGCGAATTTAGGATTTTCCAAGCGGTCGGTGGGTCCGGAAAGTTGAGATAAATCCGGATAGCCGATTTTAGTTGATTTATTGAAAATCTCTTCGGCTAAAACATCTGTGTTTTTTAGCAAGGAAGCTCCGCCGGTAAGTGTTAAACCTGCGGTTATCATTTTCACCAACGGAATTACGCCGCTGAAACGAATGCTGTCTTTGAAAAATACGGCAATATCCGTTGTGCCGCCGCCAATGTCGATGAGAATGGAACCGAGAGTTTTTTCCACTTCATTCAAAACCGCAAAAGAAGATGCAATCGGTTCCAGAATAATATCCTCTATTTTATAGCCGGCAATTTCCACGCATTTGTTGATATTGCGAATAGCGTTTATATCCGCCATCACAATATGAACATAAGCGGAAAGATTAAAACCGCTCATATTCACGGGATTCATGATTCCGTCCTGTCCGTCGATGTCATAATATTGCGGAATGGCGTGAATAATTTCCAGTCGTTCGTTTCCCTGCTGAATTTTCACATTATTTTTGGAATTTGTTATCACATTATCGACATGTTCTTGAGTTATTTCGCAAGGTTCGCTTCCCGTCGTTAATGAAATTCTGCCGAGTGTATTTTGACTTTTCATATGTTCACCGGCAATTCCCACAAAGATATTTTTGGCTTTGATTCCCGCCATTTCTTCAGCTTCGCGAATTGCTCCCGCTATTGCTTGCGACGCTTTGGAAATGTCGTTGACAACTCCGTTTATCAAGCCGTTTGATTTATTTGTGCCGATACCGCGCACTTCCAATTTATTTTCTTCGTTGATGTCGGCGATAATAACGCAGATTTTGGTTGTTCCGATGTCCAGAGCCGTAATTATTTGTCCTTTTTTCATCAATCCTCCGTCCGTACGATAAGTTCGTTATCAAACCGCAAGTCCACAACGGTTCCTTTTTCAAATGTGCGATTTTCTTCCAACAAGGTAAATTGATTCATTTTATCTTCCATATTTCCATTCCCGAAAACAATTTTGTAGCCTTTTTCCATTTCTACGAAAAAAATGTCGTCATCTTCCCAATAAATTTCGGAAATTTTGTCCAAAAAATCCGGATTAACGAGTTTTAGCCGCGCACACAAAGAAAAAACGCTATCAACAAAACTGTTCTTAACCGTTTCTCCGAAAACCAAAGATTCGCTTTTAATATTCGTATCAATAATCGGCAGATTTTCCTTTTCATAAAAATTTTCATTGTCGAGAATGATTTTTTCGCTATCAATAGGAAAAAGTTCGCCTTCTTTACTTTTCAAATAGAAACTTCCCAGCCTTTCCCTGACGATAATTTTTAATTTGTTGGGAAAAACTTTTCTCACTTTTATTCGCTTGATACGCACTATATTTTCGTATTTTTTTTCAATATCCGTTTTGGAAATACTGTATAAATTTGTTCCGAGATATTCTTTGACGAAATTCACCAGAAATTCGCTTTCCAAATTGATGTTTCCGCTCACGGCAATCTCGTTGATATCAAAATAACTGAGTTTTTTGAAAAGAGTTCTGACTCCCCAAAAAGTCATTGCCAAAAGCAAAATTATGAAAATATAAAGCAGATAAAACCTGCTTGAACCTCTTTTTTTCCTCATTTGTTAATTATCCTGATTTCCGGCTCCAATCGGATATTTTTCATCTTGAAAACGGTTTCCTTGCATAATTCTATTAGTTTCATTACATCTTCGAAACGAGCATTTTCCCGATTGATTATAAAATTTGCGTGTTTTTCACTGATTTGAGCGCCTCCGATTTTTTTGCCTTTCAAGCCGCATTCTTCAATCAGTTTTCCGGCGAATTGCGCGGGCGGATTTTTGAAAACGCTTCCCAAACTCGGAAAATCGTAAGGATGCCTTTTTTGTCTTTCCCGAATTATTCGTTTTTGTTCGGAAGAAATTTCCGCTTCCGTTTTATTTTCCAATTCAAAGCAAATGCGTATGATAAAACCTTTTATCGAAGTTTGCCGATAAGAAAAGTCGATTTTTTCACGAGAAATTTTTTTCTTTTTTCCTTCGCTATCGATGATTTCAATCCATTTGACGAATTTCAGAATATTTTTTCCGAACGCTCCGGCGTTCATAAAAACCGTTCCGCCAAGATGAGCGGGAATTCCGGCGAGAAATTCCAAACCGCCCAAACGATATTTTTTTGTTTCTTCGATAAAAGAATTTATGCCGTAATTTGCCGAAACAATTACAAAATTATCCTCTGCTTCCAATGTTTTCGGAAGATTTTTATCGAGAATCAAAACCAGATTCGCCACATTTCCGAATAAAATATTGGAACATCCGCCCAACGGTAAAAACTCCAAATTTTTTCGGGCAGACCAGCGAATGATTTGCTCAAGTTCCTCAACCGTTTTCGGAGCGAAAAGATATTTTGCGTGTCCGCCTATTTTTATATTGGAAAAATCTTTCAAAGGAGTTTCAAGTGAAGAAAAAATTGATTCTCCCGATTCAACGGTTTTTTGGTTTTTTCTTTGATAGTTATTCATCTAAAAATCTTTCTCCGAATTTGTAAATCGAACCTGCGCCCATCGTGATTAAAATATCTCCTCTTTTTACCACTTCCGAAATTTTGGGAATTATTTCTTCATTTGATTCGACAAAATAAACATTTTGATGTCCCGATTGAATGGCGGCGTCCGCAATCATTTTTCCGCTGATTCCGGGAATCGGTTTTTCGCGCGCCGGATAAATCGGAGTGATTATCAAAATGTCGGATTGGAAAAAGGAGCGACCGAAATCCTCGTAAAAATCTTTGGTTCGCGAGAATAAATGAGGTTGGAAAACCACCACGATTCTTCTGTCTGTGTTTTCTTTTACTCCTCTCAAAGTCGCTTCTATTTCCGCCGGATGATGAGCGTAATCGTCGTAAACATAAATTCCGTTTTTTTCGCCTTTGAATTCGAACCTGCGAAAAACACCGTTAAAATTTGCCAGACCTTTTTGAATTTCGGAAAACGGGATTTCCAATTCGGAACCGATGGCAACGGCTTGCAAAGAATTAAGAATATTGTGCATTCCCATCACATTGAGATGAATTTTTCCCAAAATTTTGTCGTTCCGAAATGCCGTGTATTCCGATTTGAAGTTTTCCATTTTTATGTTGTCGGCTCGAATATTTGCCTGTTTGGAAAGACCGTAAGTGATGATTTTTTTGTGAATTTTGGGGATTATGGATTGTAATCCCGAATCGTCGAGGCAAGCGACCACGCAGCCGAAAAACGGCACTTTATTGGCATATTCGATAAAAGCTTCTTTCACATTTTCCAAGTTGCGATAACAGTCCAGGTGATCGGCGTCGATGTTGGTTATTCCGGCAATTATCGGACTTAAAGAAAGAAACGAACGGTCAAATTCGTCGGCTTCCACGACAATATATTTTCCAGAACCGAGCAAATTATTGGAACCGTAATTTTTCACGATTCCGCCCACAATAACCGTAGGTTCGAGGTTTGCCGCGGAAAGAACGCTTCCCACCATCGAAGTTGTTGTGGTTTTTCCGTGGGTTCCCGCGATTCCGATTCCGTAACTCATTCTCATTATTTCCGCCAACATTTCCGCTCTTCGGATTACCGGAATTTTATGCGAAAGAGCAAAGGCAATTTCCGGATTGTCGTCTTTTACGGCGGATGATTTAACGACCACATCGACATTTTTGATAATTTCCGGATTATGTCCGCGAATTATTTCGGCTCCTTTTTTTTGCAAATTGAGCGTGATTTCCGTTTCCCGCAAGTCGGAACCGGAAACTACAAAACCCTGATTAAGTAACAATTCCGCAATTCCGCTCATTCCGATTCCACCGATTCCCACAAAATGAATTTTTTTGGTTCTTCCGAGCATTTAATATTCCTTTTGGCTTTTCAATATCTCTTTTGCAATAATTTCCGCCGCAAATTCATGCTTCGTTTCCGTGAAATTATTTTTCATTTTTTCAAAACTATTCTTCATTTCCAAAATCTTATTTTTTAAAATTTCAGGGGTAAGATTTTTCTGTTCCAACAGAATGGCAACCTTTTTGTTAACCGGTTCCAAGGCGTTGTAAAATTGGTGATTTCCGGCAGCGGAAGGAAGCGGAATCAGGATTGCGGGAATTTTTTTGGTTTCCAATTCGGCTAAAGTGATCGCTCCCGCTCTGGAAACGGCAAAATCAACGGAGTTATAAATTTTGCTCATTTCGGAAGAAAACGAAAACCCGAAAACACCGGATTTGTTTTTTATTTTTTCCGCATATTTTTCATAGCTGAATTTCCCGATTTGCCAGATAATTTCGATTCCAGATTTCAAAATTTCATCAAGAACGGCGTAAAAATTTTGATTGATTATCACGGAACCTTGACTGCCTCCCAAAATGAGAAGTTTGAGGGAATTTTTTTTCAAACCTATTTTTTCAAAATCGAGTTTTTCCGTCTTTTCCGTAAAATTCGGATTAATGGGATTGCCGCTGAAAAAGGTTTTATTTTTTGGGAAAAATTTTTCCGCCTGTCGATTTCCCAAAAATATTTTTTTCGCGTATTTACTGAGAATTCTGGTTGTTAAACCCCACGAAAAGAATTTCCGCATCATAATTTTTTTTGAATTCCGTGGCAATTGCGAGCGCCGGAATTATATGTCCGCCGGTTCCTCCCGCCGCCACGAGAATTTTCAAATTTTTTTCGTTTTTCATGTGATTATTTGCCTCTTTTTGGCGCTGATATTCAAAAGTAGTCCAACCGAGAAAGAATTTACGATTAAAGAAGTGCCGCCGTAACTGATGAACGGAAGCGTGACGCCGGTTGACGGAAAAGCGGACATTGCCACGCCGATATTTACCATTGCATTGAAAAATATGTTCATTCCCAAACCGAAACCGATGAGTTTCAAATACAGATTTTCTTTTTTTGTGGAGTCGCGAAATACGCGATAAAACAAAAACAAATACAAACTCATCACGCCGAAAGCGCCGAGAAAACCAAACTCCTCGCCGATGATGGAAAAAATGTAATCTGTTTTTGCTTCCGGAAGAAAATAATGTTTTCCCGTTCCGCGTTTCGGCGATACTCCGATTAATTTTCCGCTGGCAAGAGAAATGAGACTTTGGCGAATTTGATAATCGGCATTTCCGTGATAGTTGCCGCTTTTATGAAAAACCTTGTGAAAAAGGGAATATTTCGCATAAATTTGCATTCTGAGATTACGATATTTCGGTCCGAAAGTGATAATGGCAAATCCGAATATCAATAAAATTCCGATAATCGCAAAAATTGTGGAAAATCTGATTTTTGCCAAAAATAAAAGCGACAAAAGCGTCATTCCCGAAATAACGATGGGACTGAAATGTCTTTCCATTAA
>NATF01000064.1 GCA_002085205.1 Candidatus Cloacimonas sp. 4484_275
ATAAGAGAAATAAGTTTGGAAGACTTGAAAAAATCGATTGTGGAAAGAGAAAAAGAAATATCAACCGGAATCGGTGACAATTTGGCAATTCCTCACGCAATTATCGAAGGCGGACCCAAAATTCGAGGAGTTATCGGAATTTCCCGTAAAGGAATAAATTTTGAAAGCATCGACGGACAACCGGTACACATAATCGTTCTTATTGCAACTCCTAAAAAGAATTACGACTTACATCTGCATGTATTGGCAAATATCGCCAAAATTTTCGGACATAATCCCGAAATAAAAAACCGTTTGGTTCAAGCCAAATCTCCGGAAGAAGTGTTTGAAATCCTTCAATCCGAAGAAGTGGAAAATTTGAATCCCTTCTTTGAGGAATAAATTTTTATGAGGAAATATGCGATGAAAAAAACAGTATTTTATGTTTTTTATCTCGGTTTACTTTTCCTTTTTTCCTGCTCTTCGCAAAAAACAACCGAGAACAATCCGCCGGATTTTCATGAAGAAATTGTTCCGTTAGCACTCGAAAATAATTGGAATTACACCATAGAAAAAGTTCTTTTTAGTTGCATAGACGGTGAACTTCATTGCGAACATTATGATGTCATCGATACGACTTCGGCTCTCGTAACTTCTTCTCTGGAAGTTAATTACGAAAATGAAACTTTTCCCGCTTTTGTCATAGAAGATTTGAATTATTCTTCTTTTCCCTTTGTTTATCGCAACACCGCCGAAGGTCTCATCGAGTATGGAAAATTGGAATCAAACGGAGAAATTGATTTTGAAGTAAAACTGAAGGTCAAATTTCCCATTCAAACGGGGGAAACCTGGAAGGAATTTGATGAGTATTACGGTGATGAATTTGTCTGTGTTTCCGAAGATGACACACTTACAACAGCCGCCGGAACTTTTCATTGTTATGTATTCGAACTCATAGACGAATCTTCACCGGAAGGAAATTATACCCGTTTCTATTACAAACCCGGAATCGGTTTAATCGCCGAAATTCGCCACAAAGAAATTTATGTAAATGCAAGTGAACCGGTAACGGTTCCCGAAGAATACCAAGATTGGTATGTAAAAAAATTATTTTCATAAAATCCGTTAACAATCGTTTTTTGGATTACAAATTTTACTCTCCCAGGGAGATTAATTATCTGGAAATGGCTTTAAAAGAGAAATTAAACAAAAAAATCAAACGCGGAAAAGTCGAAGTTCGCATAAATCTTTCCGATAAAAGACTTCCCGAAATCGTTTTGAATAAGGAAAAATTGGAAATCTATTGGAACATTTTCAAAGAAGCAAAAGAATTTTTGCGAATAAAAACGGAACCATCGTTGGAAAAATTGCTAGAAGAATACGAAATAATCCAGTTAAAAGAAAACGACGGCGATAATAAAGAACTGGAAAAAATCATCTTTGAATTGTTTGAAGAAGCGTTGGAAAATCATCAAATGATGGCTCTGAACGAAGGAAAATCAATGAAAAATTCCATTGCCGAATCAATTTCCAAAATTCGTGCCGCTTTGGAAGTGATAAAAAAAGAATCCCCAAAACACAAGGAACAATCATATGAAAACCTGAAAAAGCGAATCAATGAGCTTCTTTCGGAAGAATTGGGAGAAGACGATTATAAGAGGCTCATGTTGGAAGCCGCTATTTATATTGATAAAATGGATGTTAACGAGGAAATTATTCGGCTTCAAAATCATTTGGAAAAATTTGATGAAAAATTGCATACCGAAGATAACGAAATCGGAAAAACGCTTAATTTTATACTTCAGGAAATGCATCGGGAAATTAATACAATCAGTTCGAAATTTACCGCTACCGAAGTTTTTTCCAGAATTTTAACCATAAAAGAAGAAATTGAAAAATGCAGGGAGTTGATTCAAAATGTCGAATAAACCGATTTTAAACTGGATTTCTTATCCTTTCAAAGACAATCCGGCGACTTCCGTTTTGCTCATTTTGTTTTACTTGATTATTTCGATCGGATTATGGCAAATAGCGGTTGTAACTTGGGAAATGCCGCTTTTTTTCTATCTGGGAATTTTAGTTTTCACCATTAGCCTTCTTCCCTATTTCATTCCCACAAAATACGAATTTTTCGATGATAAAATTGTCATCACTTATTTTATAATAAAAGTAGAAAAAAAATATTCCGATTTCAGGTGTTATTACGCTGATAAAAAAGGAGTTATGCTCGGTACCTTCTCCAGACCGAGAAGGCTTGATAACTTTCGTGGACAATCAATCAGATTTTCCAAAACCCAAGAAGAAAAAGAGCGGCTTTTCAAATTGCTTGATGAAAAAATAGGAAAACGATTTTAATGTATGACAACAAATTAGCGCATCAAATATTATCATATTTATCACAAAACAGCGGTTTTAGATTCAAAATAAAAGAGCCAGACCTTTGAGCAGAGACAAATCGTTTGCTTTCGTAATTACGCCGGATTTTGATGTGTTTGTTTCCAGCGAAGATATTCTAAATGCTTATCATAACGACAAAGTTTTAGTAAAAGTTTTTCAACAGAGAAACCGAAAAAAATACGGGATAATTACGAAAGTTCTCGAACGAGCAAATAAAACGGTTGTCGGAACCGTGGTAAAATACAAAACCAAATATTTACTCGAACCGGATAATTTGAAACTTCATACGGATTTTTTTATCAGAAAAATCGGCGAAGCGGTTAGCGGTGATAAAGTGATTATAAAAATATCCGATTGGGGAAACGGACAAAAATTGCCGAGTGGCGATGTTATTGAAATTCTCGGTAAAGCCGGTGTTCCCGAAGTGGAAACTCTCAGTATCATCAAACAGTTTGATTTGCCGCTTTTTTTTCCGGAAGAAGCAATTAGAGAAGCCGAAAACATTTCCGAAGAAATTTCTTCGGAAGAACTTGCAAAACGAGAAGATTTCCGTGCTCTGACAACTTTTACAATAGATCCTGCTTCCGCCAAAGATTATGATGATGCCGTTTCTTTGGAAAAAACGACTAATGGATTTCGTCTGTATGTTCACATCGCGGATGTTGCCCATTATATTTCCCAAAATTCCGAATTGTTCAAAGAAGCAATGAAACGCGGAAATAGTTACTATTTTCCCAAACGCGTTCTGCCGATGCTTCCGGAAAAAATTTCCAACAAAATATGCAGTTTGCGACCGTTTGAAGAAAAATTGGCTATCTCGGTTATAACGGAATTTGATCAAAATATGCACATTCTCGAACAGAAAGCGGTTGAAAGCATCATAAAATCCGATGCCAGACTTTCTTATGAAGAAGTGGATAAATTATTTGAAAATAGTCCCAATGAAATCCCAAAAGAAATCGCCGAAATCTTGTTTCAAATGCGGAATTTTTCCTCTTTGCTTTCCGAAAAGCGAAAGAAAAAAGGATACTTGCATTTTGATCTACCGGAAACCAAATTCATTTTTGATGAAAACGGTCATCTTATCGACTTGAAAAGAGAGGTGGAAACCGAATCTCACACTCTTATCGAAAATTTTATGTTGATTGCGAACGAATATATTGCAAATCTACTTGCCTCTCATCCGACAATTTTCCGAATCCACGAAAAACCGGATGAAAATGATTTGGAAAACATCCGAAGACTCGCGGAAAAATATCGTCTTAATTTCAATATCAAAAATAATCTGAATAAAGCCTTTCAAGATTTGCTTGCCTCAATTCCCGGAGATGAATATCATCATATTCTGGATAGATTTATTTTGAGAAATTTGAAAAAAGCCAGATACGATATAAAAAATAAAGGTCATTTCGGATTGGCAATTAAAAAATACACTCATTTCACTTCTCCGATTCGCCGTCTCTGTGACCTTGCCATTCATCGACAGGTGAAAGATTTTATTGAAAAAAGACAGAGTTCTTTCTCTCGCAAAGAACTTGCAAAAATCGCCGAAATTGCCTCGGAAAAAGAACAGCTTGCCGACGAAGTGGAAAGAGAAACGGAATTCAGAAACAAACTTCTTTTTATGAAGAAAAAAATCGGAGAAGAATTTTCCGGAATTATCATCAGCATCAAGTCTTCCGTGATGATTGTGGAATTAAATAAATACCCCGTTTCCGGAATCGTGGAATTAACGATGCTTAAAGACGATTATTATGAATTTTGGGAACGAGAAGGCATCCTTATCGGAAAGAGAAATCACAAAATTTTCAAAGTTTTGGATAAAGTTAAAGTAATGGTGACAAGAGTTACTAATGATGTCTATCTGCAAGTAATATAAAGAAATTATGTTAATTTATAATTTGTTGATTATTATTCTGTTTATCGCTTTAGTTCCTTATTTGTTGATTCGGCTGGGAAAGAAAGAGTTTTTGCAAAGAATGGGTTTCATAGATTTGAAATTCAAAAGCTCCGTCTGGATTCACGCCGCTTCCGTAGGCGAAGTAAATGCCGTTAAACCTTTAGTGAAAAGGCTGTTGGAAGAATTTCCCGAAAAACAATTTATTATCACCGCAATGACGCAAACCGGAAAGAAAACCGCCGAAAAAATCGATAAAAAAATTCCGGTGTTTTTTCTTCCCTTCGATTGTTTTTTGATGATGAGACGATTTTTTAATGCAATAAATCCCAAACTGATAATTCTCGTAGAAACGGAATTTTGGCCGAATATGCTTTTCAGAGCTCGCCTGAATAAAATTCCGGTTATTGTTGTGAACGGCAGAATCTCCGATAAATCTTTTCCTCATTATAAACGATTTCTTTTTTTCTGGAAACCTCTTTGGAAAATTATAAAGGCGGTCAATGCGCAATCCGAATCAGATGCTTATCGTTTTAGACTTTTAGGTTTTAACAAGGTCATTATCACAAATAATCTTAAATTTTGCTTGCAATTGCCAACATACCAAAAGAATAGTTTAAGAAAACAGCTCCATTTTGCGGCTGAAGATTTCGTGATTGTTTGGGGAAGCAGTCGTCCGGGAGAAGAAAAATTATTACACTCCATTTTGCCGCAATTAAGAAAAAAAATCCCGACTTTGAAAATTGTTCTCGTTCCTCGTCATTTGAAACGGCTTTCCGAAATAAAAGAAATTTTCTCGGATGAAAAATATTCGTTATTTTCTTCTCTTTCAAAACCAAATGACATCGTCATTGTTGATAAAATGGGTGCCCTCACGAAATTTTATGCATTAGCCGATTTGGCAATTGTCGGAGGAAGTTTTTATGATTTCGGCGGTCATAATCCTTTGGAACCCGCATTTTACGGAATCCCGATAATAATGGGAAAATATTATCATTCTTGTCGTGATTCCGTCAGCAAGTTGTTGGAAAACAACGCCATAAAAATCTCAAATGAAAAAAAACTTGCCGAAGATATTATTTTTCTATATAAAAATAAAGAGATAAGAAAAAAAATGGGAAAAAATGCTGAGGAAACTTTGGCGAAAAATTCGGAAAGTTTGGAAAAAAATTTGGAAATTTTGCGAAAATTTATCTGAAAATGCGGTAAAGTTAAAAAACGGAATTAAATATGAAAAAGGCAAAATATTATAAGAAACTGAGAAATAATAATGTTCAATGTCTTTTGTGTCCGCATTATTGTGTCCTCGCTCCACAGGAAACGGCAAAATGTCTGAGCAGAAAAAACATCGACGGTGAGCTTTGGGCGACAAATTATGCGGAAACGGTAACTGTTAGCATTGATCCTATGGAAAAGAAGCCTCTTTATCATTTTTTCCCGGGAAGAAATATTTTATCCGTCGGTTCCAATTCCTGCAATTTTTCCTGCTCATTTTGTCAAAACTATTCCATAAGTCAATTTCCGGTTCCCACTCAAAAAATCTCACCCGAAACATTGGCGCAAACTTGCAAAAAGTATAAAACCGATTTTGTGGCATTCACTTATACAGAACCGATAACATGGTTTGAATTTGTTTTGGATACGGCAAAAATATTGCACGAACAAAATATCAAAACGGTCTTCGTAACCAACGGGTTTATTAATCCGGAACCTTTAGCGGAACTTCTCCCCCATATCGATGCTTTTAATATTGATTTGAAATCTATGAACGACGATTTCTATCGGAAATTTTGTGACGGACGCGTTCAACCCGTTCTGCAAACCATCAAAACGGTGGCAAAATTTTCTCATTTGGAAGTAACGAATCTTCTCATTACGGGAGAAAACGATTCTGAAAAGGACATCGAGCAACTTGTTGATTTTATAGCGGAAATCAATCCGAATATTCCGCTGCATTTTTCAAAATATTTTCCTCATTTTAAAATGAATAATCCGCCGACTTCCGAATCTACTTTGTATCAAGCATTTCGACTAGCCAAAGAAAAATTAAACTATGTTTATTTGGGAAATATCCTCACCGATAATGATACACGCTGTCCTCATTGTGATGCAATCATTATCAAGAGAGGATTCCGAACCGAAATAAAAATCGAAAACGGAAAATGCAAATATTGCGGAATGGAAATTTACGGAAAATTCGAATAAAAAAATCTTAAATACAGTGTATGATTAAAAAAAAACTTTTGAATATAAAAAAAGTTCTGACGACAGCCGATGTTGTTCTTGTTGTCGTTTTGTTAGTGTTATCTTTGTTTTTGTTCTATAAAATCGGGAAAAAATCCTCTCAACAGGAAGTTGAAATTTATTTTCACAATCAATTGATAAAAAAAGTTCCTCTTTCACAGAATCGGGAAATTAAAATATCCGACGGAATAATTGCAGAAATAAGAAACGGAAAAGTTCGTATGAAAAAATCAACCTGCAAACACCAATATTGCGTTAAACAAGGTTGGACGGATAGTTTTCCTATTATTTGTGTTCCCAATGAAATTTTGTGTTCCCAATGAAATTTCAATTGTAGTCCAAAACAAAAAAGAGAAACATAAAATCCTGATTACCAGATAAAATTATCTTCTTTCGCTGTATTTTTTATAGACAATTTCAATATCTCGGAT
>NATF01000065.1 GCA_002085205.1 Candidatus Cloacimonas sp. 4484_275
TTTTGGAAATCGGAAGTTCGCCGGCTTCCATTGCCTTCGGGAATAACGGTAAAGTTTATCTGGGAAATGCTTGGCCTGCCGGAGTTTTCGTCTATGATGCGGAAACATTACAAGTGGAAATAACGCCGAGTGATGAAATTTTTCTCGGAGGAAATCAACTGGCGACAAATGAGCAATTTTTAGCGGTAATCGATGCTGCCGATTATATCCAAAATTCCGTTGTCAGATTTTACGATTTGCAAAATCATCAATTGTTGTATCAAATGGAAGTCGGAGTCGGGGCAACCGATGTAAAATTTTACGAACCGACTTTCATAACCGACAATGAAATAAACGATAATTATCGACTCTACAACTATCCCAACCCGTTTAAAAACTCAACCAGGATTTCATTTTCAATCAGCAACGAACAAAACAAACAAAACGAACAAAATACGATTTCAATTTATAATGTCAAAGGACAGAGAATAAGAACTTTGGAGTGCATCAACCAAGTTGATGCAAAAGCTACAAAGTCGCTTTACTCCATAATTTGGAACGGCGAAGACAATTTTGGCAAAAAGGTTGGTTCCGGCGTTTATTACTATCGATTAAAAACAGGCGCTAAAATTTCAAAATTGAAAAAAATGATTTACATAAGATAATTCTTCGGAAACGAATATACGAATTTTAAACCCGATTTGAGCAAAGAAAACTCAAGTCGGGTTTGTTTGTAAAGATTATTTGAATAAGTTCGGTCGGCTGTTTCTGAATTAATTCAAAGATAAAAAAAAACTTGCTTAAAAATCATAATTTCTAAATTTAAACCAAAAAAAATTTCGGAGGAAAAAATGAGAGTTCACAATTTCAGTGCGGGTCCGGCAGTTTTACCGGAAGAAGTTCTGAAAGAAGTTCAAAACGAGCTTCTGGATTATCGCGGCGAGGGGCTTTCGGTTATGGAAATGAGTCATCGTTCCGCTACTTTTCAGGCGATTATCGACGATGCCATGGCAACCATGAAAAAATTGATGAATTTGGGCGATGATTATGATGTTCTTTTTTTACAAGGTGGTGCCAGCACTCAATTTTACATGATTCCGTTGAATTTTTGTCCGGAAGGAAAAACGGCTAATTACATTAATACGGGAGCGTGGTCCACAAAGGCTTTGAAAGAAGCGAAAAAAATCGGGAAAAAGATGCATGTTGCCGCTACTTCCGAAGATAAAGATTTTACTTATATTCCCAAAGATTTTGAATTGTCGGAAAATCCGGCATATCTTCACATAACTACCAACAACACAATTCGCGGAACGGAATTTCATTTCGAGCCTAATGTCCCGGATGATGTTCCTCTGATCGCGGATATGTCTTCCAATTTTCTCAGCAGACCATTAAATTTCAAAAAATATGCCGTTATGTATGGCGGCGCTCAAAAAAATATCGGTCCCGCCGGAGTTACTTTCGTGATTATTCGCAAAGATATGAAAGAGAAAATAAACTCCGGTCTTCCCACGATGATGGATTACAAAACTCATCTTGATAAAGGTTCGATGTTCAATACTCCACCGACTTTCGGAATTTATGTGGTGGGAAAAGTTCTGCATTGGATTGAGAAAAAAGGCGGTTTGGAAGCATTGGAAAAGATAAATATCGAGAAGGCTAATTATGTTTACGATATTCTCGATAATTCCGATTTTTATCGCGGTACGGTGGAAAAAGAAGACCGTTCTTTAATGAACATTCCTTTTAGATTGCCTACCGAAGAGCTTGAGAAGAAGTTTATTGCCGAAGCGGCGGAAAAAGGTATGATCGGTTTGAAAGGTCACAGAAGCGTGGGCGGATGCAGAGCTTCGCTTTATAATTCGCTTCCGATGAAAGCCGCTCAGGATTTGGCCGAATTTATGCTCGATTTTGAGAAAAAGAACAGATAAAATTGGTTTGAGCAGATTATTTTCGTTAGAAAGAAACATTGTAAGCCAATCCATCTGACTTGTCGGATGGTTTGGCTTCAATTATTTTTTTGCCGGTAACCCCAATGACGGAACATTATTCAAATACGGAAAAATTGACGCGGCTCGGTTTTTTCACCGCTTTTGCCATAACTATTTATGTTGCGGAGAATTTCATTCCGAAACCGTTTCCTTTTATGAGGCTGGGATTGGCTAATATTTTTATTTTGATTCTGTTGGCAAACGGTGAATTTTTGTCGGCTGTGGTTGTCACACTCGGCAAAACGGTGATTGGCGGTTTTCTCTCAGCCACAATTATCAGTCCCACCACAATTCTTTCGTTGGGGGGAAGTTTGTTGGCGCTTCCGATTATGTATCTCTTCTTGAAGGTAAGAATAAATTTCAGTTTGATAGGAATCAGCGTTATCGGAGCAATTGTTCATAATTTTACTCAGATAATAATTGTCAGACTTTTGCTAATACGCACAAATTCAATATTTTATTTGACGCCTATTTTGATAATTACGGGAATTGCCACAGGAATAATAACGGGATATTTGGCGCATCTTTTGATGGCTAAATTACCGAAATTGTCGGAAATATGAAAAAATTAATTTGGAAATACTTATTTATTTTATTGGCGATTTCGACTTTCTTTTTGGGAATCGGAGCCGGATTATTTCATTATTATGCCCAAGAATTGCCGCCTCTCTCGGAATTGCAACGATATGATATGAAAGTTGGATCGGAAGTTTTCGATAAATATGATAATCTCATTCACACTTTTGCTTTCGAACATCGGAAATTGACTAATATCAACGAATTACCGCCATATCTCATTCAAACTCTTCTTTCCGTGGAAGACAAAAATTTTTACAAACATTGGGGAATGGATTTAAGCGGAAATGTCAGGGCGATTTTCGTTGATGTTCTCAAGAGAAGATTCTCTCAGGGAGCGAGCACAATCACTCAACAACTTGCGCGCAATATGTTTCTTTCCCTCGATAAACAAATTCCCAGAAAGATAAAAGAAGCAATTCTGGCGGTTCGTATCGAAACTCACTTTTCCAAAGAAGAAATTTTGGAAATGTATTTGAATAAGGTTTATTTCGGAGCGGGAATGTACGGAATTGAAGCGGCTTCCCAGAAATTTTTCGGGAAACCGGCAAAGGAATTAACCATCGAAGAATCCGCTCTTCTCATCGGACTTATTCAACTGCCGAACGCTTATTCTCCGATTTATCATCCGGAAAGGGCGAAAAGACGAAGAAACATAGTTCTGCGCAGAATGCTGGAAGAAAAAGTTATATCGAAATCGGAGTATGAAAAAGCTAAAAATGATTCCATACTGATTCATCCGCCCAAAGTGAAAAAAAGTTCAGCCGATTATTTTATTGAGTACATTCGACCGCGTTTGCAAAGAAAATATGGCACAAATAGGCTTTTTACCGGTGGTTTGAGAATTTACACGACTTTGGATACGGAGCTTCAAAATTATGCCGATTCCGTTTTGAATAAACATCTCACGGAATTTGAAAATAAGAATAATTATGAATATAAATTTGCCGATTTTCCGCCGGATACTACTGATATTGTTACTCCGTATGTTCAAGGCGGCGTTTTTTCCATCGAACCTTCCACGGGTTATGTCCGCATTCTTATCGGCGGCAGAAATTTCAATCACAGTAAATTTAATAGGATGATGCAAGCAAAACGACAACCCGGCTCGTCTTTCAAACCGATTCTTTATACAACCGCTTTGGTAAACGGTTACACCGCTGCCACCGTGATTAAAGACGAACCGCTCGTTTTTATTCAAAGCGATACGCTTTTTTATCGGGCGCACAATTATTCCAAAAAGAATTACGGTTATATTCGAATGAGAGAGGCTCTTAAACATTCCCGAAACATTTACGCCATTAAGATGATTTACGATTTAGGTCCGGAAAAGGTTGTTGATTATGCTCACAGATTCGGTTTAACAACTAAAATCAGACCGTATTTTACATTGGCAATCGGAACTTCGGAAGTTTATCCTTACGAACTTATTTCCGCTTATACCACTTTTCCCAATAAAGGCGAAAGGGTAAAACCTATTTTTGTCCGCAGAGTTGAAGACAACGAAGGAAATGTTTTGGAATCTTCCTATCCCGAAAAAATTCGGGTGATTGATGAGAAAGTCGCTTTTTTGATGGTAAGTTTGATGCAATCCGTAGTTGATGAAGGAACCGGCGCCGGAATTCGTTGGCGCGGTTACAAATGGAATGCCGCCGGTAAAACGGGAACAACTGATGATTTTCGCGATGCTTGGTTTATCGGGTATAACCCCGAACTCGTAACCGGAATTTGGGTTGGTTTTGATGACAATTCAAGTTTGGGAAAAAGACAATCCGGTGCGGTCGCCGCTCTTCCCGCCTGGCCTTATATTATGAAAAAAGCTTTGGAATTGGAATCTCCCGTAAACAGCAAAGGAAAACCCATCATCGACGGTTCTCGGCTGGAATTTGAAAAGCCGGAAGGAATCATTAAAGTGAAAATTTCTCGTGAAACAGGTTTGCTTCCCAAAAACGAATATGACGACACAATTGACGAATATTTTATTGCGGGAACGGAACCGACGCCGCTTTCCGAAAATTCGTCCCGATTCTCTGCTTGTAAACAAACCGAAATTTCTTGAAAACAAGGAAATTAATTAATTGGTCGCAAGAATAATTTTGTCTCTGACTCTTATTTCGTTTGTTTTTTATTTATATTATTTAAGAATTTTTTATCTCGGTTTAAAAGCAAAGAAACAGCACTTTTCGCCTTTCCGCAAAAGGGTTTCGGTGGTTGTTGCCGCTCGAAACGAAGAAGAAAACATTTCCCGCTTGCTGACTTCTCTCGTTAATCAGGAATATCCGCCCGAACTTTTTGAGATAATTATTGCCGATGATGATTCCGAAGATGAAACTGCCGATTTGGTAATGAAATTTGCCGAAAAATGGGATAATATCAAGTTGATAAAGGTTAAGAACCGAGAACAAGCGCTTTCGCCTAAAAAAAACGCTTTGGCGCAAGCAATCGAAAAAGCGAGTGGCGAAATTATTATGACAACCGATGCCGATTGTATCGTTGGAAAATATTGGATTAAATCAACGGTGGCGGCTTTCGACGATAAAACGGCTATGGTTTCCGGATTTTCCCGAACGAATATCGGAAATTGGAAAACGGCAAAGAATGTAAAAAAATTTGAACATTTCGATTTTTTGGTTATGTTCTTCGCCGCTGCCGGAGCAATTTCCAAAGGAAAATATTTTTCTTGTTCGGGGCAAAATCTGGCTTACAAAAAAAGTGCGTTTGAGAAAGTCGGCGGTTTCGAACCGATAAAACATCTTATTTCCGGCGATGATGTGAATTTGATGCAATTGATGCGTCGACAAAAAATGAAAATCAGTTTTAATTTTTCGCCGCATAGTTTTGTTATTACCAGGGCTATCGGCAGTTGGAAAGAACTTTTTAATCAACGCAGTCGTTGGGCTTCCAATTCCAAGTGGCAAATTTTGCTTAATCCGGAGTTTTTTGTTTATCTTGTTTTTGTATTTATCGCAACTTTGTTTCCTTTCGTTCTGCTATTTTTCAATTGGAAAATAGGTCTTCTTTTAATTTTTGCGAAATATATTTCCGATTTTTATTTTGTTCGGTTAGGATTTAGAATTTTCGGACTTGAACGCGAACGATTGAAATATTTTCCTTTCTGGTTTTTTCTGCAACCGCCCTATATAATTTTGGTTACTTTAATGGGAATTTTCGATATTTTCAAATGGCGAACCGGCAAGGAAAAATCATAAGAAAATTAAATTCTTAAATAATTAATTTCAATTTCATTTGTTGGCAACGAAAAGATTTATCGATTTTTTATAAAAACTTTTATAACAAACATATTCGAAAAAAATCGCCCTTGACAAAAAAATAAAAAAACCGTCTTTTCGGAGTTGTTTACAGCATTGTTATTTCAACTTTCGGAAAAAGGTTGGAGAAGTTTTTATGAAAACTAAAATTTTGACTGTGATATTCACGGATGTTTACATGCAACCTTTCGATATTCCGAAACTGCGAGGTTATTTTTCCCGGAAATTTTCCGAATACACGGAACTTCACAATCATCTTCCAGACGGAAAATTTTCTTACGGATTTCCGCAGGTTCAATATCGGATTGTTGAAAGACATCCCGCTTTAATCGGCTTCAATAAAGGAATTGAAGTTTTGAAAAAGATTTTCTTCGAACTTGATGAAATGATTATCAACGGTCGCAGGTATTCTCTTTTTGAAAAGGAAATATTTCTGAAAGAAACAAATTTCGGGATGTCCGATAATTTTATCGATTACAAATTTATTTCACCGTGGATGGCTCTGAATGAAGAAAATTATAAGCATTACCAGAAAGCGAACAAATTTGAGCGGCAGAAACTTCTGAAAAAGATTTTGAGAGGAAATCTGATAACACTTTCCAAAGGATTCGGTTACACCATTCCCAATATTGACGAAATAAAAACAGACGGTTTTTTCAGACCGAAACAGGTGAATTTCAAAAATATTAAAATGCTCTGTTTTACGGGTGAATTTATGGTAAATTTTCACATTCCGGATTTTCTCGGTCTCGGAAAACAAAGCGCCCGCGGCTTCGGAGTTGTCCGTCATTCCGAAGTGGATTAAGTAACATTCTTGTTTGAAAAGACACAACCAAGGATGATTATGATACTTAATCATCGCTTTACAGGAAAAGTTCGATTAATTTTTTTATTGGCAATAATGTTCATTTTTGCATTTTTGGAAAAAAGAGGAGTAAATGAAAAAAACAAAATTGCCGAAAATTACTTTGGATTTATTAAAAGAGCTTTCTACATCTGAAAGTTTTATCAGGGGAAGAGAATA
>NATF01000066.1 GCA_002085205.1 Candidatus Cloacimonas sp. 4484_275
AAAAGGGCTTTTTTCCCTTGGGTTGTTTCCTAATTTACTTTAACCGCTAATTTCCACCTTTGTTTCAAATATTCTCCTCACTCCGACAAATGTATAGCGAAACTGTGTCAAGCGTTAGAAACGATACTCTTTTGTCAAATTTTTTTGCTAAAATGATTGCTTCGTAAACCGATGGAAGTATATTATATTCACATCCCTAAAAATAATCTCTATATATTTTAAATATTAAAAAAACGGGCAGTAAATGGCAAAATTATTGACTTAAAACCGACTACAAAAAATTTTCGGAAATATGAAAAGAATAGGAGCACATGTAAGCGCAAGCGGAGGAGTGGAAAACGCTCCTTTGAATGCAAAAAAGATTGGAGCGACGGCTTTTGCCCTTTTTACCAAAAATCAGAGACGATGGACTTCCAAACCTTTATCGGAAGAAAACATTCGGAAATTCAAAGAAAATTGCGAAAAATATAATTATAGTCCCTCGCACATCCTTCCGCACGACGGATATTTGATAAATTTGGGTCATCCGGAAAAAGAAGGTTTGGAAAAATCGCGCGCCGCTTTTTTGGACGAAATGAAAAGATGTGAACTATTGGGATTAAAATATCTGAATTTTCATCCCGGAAGCCATTTAAGAAAAATCTCCGAAAAAGATTCTTTGAAAATAATAGCCGAATCGGTGAACTTGGCAATCGATAAAACAGAACAAGTTATTCCCGTCATTGAAAATACTGCCGGTCAAGGAAGCAATCTCGGTTATCGTTTCGAACAAATCGCCTTCATTATTGAGCTAATAGATAACAAAGAAAGAATCGGCGTTTGCATCGATACTTGCCATCTGTTCACGAGCGGTTATGATATTCGCACCAAAACAGCCTTTGAAAAAACCTTTTCCGAATTTGATAACATTATCGGTTTTCAATACTTAAAAGGAATGCATCTCAATGATTCCAAACCGGATTTGGGAAGCAAAATTGACCGACATGAAAGCATCGGAAAAGGAAAAATTGGAATTGAGGCTTTCTCGTTTATTGTAAATGACGACAGATTTGAGGAAATTCCTTTGATTCTGGAAACTCCGAACAGCGAGATTTGGGCGGAAGAAATAAAACTACTCTACAGTTTGATAAAATAAAAGCCCCGAAAATTTCAGGGCTTTATCATTTTATCGCACAATAGAATTTTAACGGCACCGAGAACAACCATATTCATAAACCTGGAAGAACCGAGTTCTTTGGCAATTTTATCCGCATCAAGAGCAATATTATGAGGAAGAGATTTAATTTCGTTCATTAATTTTTCATACTCCGGATAATCGGGAATATTCAAGTAAGGTTGCGTATTGGTGATTAACCATCCGTTTTCAGAAAGATACGGTAAATAGCGAAGTGCTTCCATCGGTTCGACGGAAATTATCAAATCGGCGGCACCTTGCGGAATTAAATCGGAATAAATTTCTTTTGCCGAAATTCTCAGATGAGATTGAACATCGCCGCCTCGTTGAGACATTCCGTGAACTTCCGCTTGCTTTAAATACAAACCGCTTTCAATTGCGGCATATCCGATAATAGTGGCAATCGTGAGGATTCCTTGTCCTCCCACTCCGGCAAGAATTATATCTTTTTTCATTTTATCTCCTTTTAATTTAAATAATTAAGTTCATAATCTTAATGTCTTTTCTTAAAAAGATGAATACAAGGTCTGCGGGGAATGATTACGGAAACCCCGTTATATTTAATTTCTTCTTTGATGATTTTTACATTTTCATCAAAATGTGCGGGTAAAGGATTTATCACTCGAATGTGTTCTTTGGCAACTCCGATTCCATAACAAATATCCTCAATTCTTCCCTGAACCTGAGAATCCTGCATTCCCGTCATGGCGGTCGTATCATTGTCCAGAATCATAATCACAACATTTGCTTGAGTTTTTACCGCATCAAGCAGAGGAGTCATTCCCGAATGACCGAAAGTGGAATCTCCAATTACGGCAACGGAAGGAAATAAACCGGCATCAGCCGCGCCCACAGCCATAGAAATGGAAGCTCCCATGTCAACGCAAGTATTAATCGCATTATAGGGAGGTAAAAATCCCAAAGTATAACAACCGATGTCGGAAAAAACAAATCCTTTGCCATATTCTTCCAGAGCTTTGTTTAATTCTTTGTAAGTATCGGCATGCGGACAACCAACGCATAAAGCGGGCGGACGACCAGCTACCACTTCCGGAATTTCTTTGCTTTCCAATTCCGACATTCCCAAAGCTTTCCTCACCAAAGCGGGATTAAGCTCTCCGTCACGCGGCAAAGAGCCGTCCAATCTGCCTCTGATTTTGCTTCCGTTATTCAAATATCCGCGAATCATTTCCTCGACAAGCGGCATTCCCTCTTCCAAAACAAGAATTTCATCGCATTCGGAAATCATTTTTTCTATATACTTTCTGGGAAGCGGATATTGACTGATTTTCAAAATAGGGAACGGACATTTATCATCTTTGTAATTTTCCATCAAATAATTATAAGCAAGCCCGCAGGCGATTATTCCGAGAGATTTATCTTTTCCTTCCGTATAACTGTTGAAGGGAGAATTTTCAGACTCTCTTACCAAATCATCTTGAATGGAAAGCAGATGTTTGTATCTTTTTCTGGCAATCGCCGGCAACAACATAAATTGATTGGGGTCTTTGGGCATATGCAGTTCATTTTCTTTCAGCACTTCTTCGCGGATTACACCCGCTCTGGAATGAGCGAGACGAGTCGTTATCCTCAAAAGAACCGGTAAATGATATTTTTCCGAAAGCTCAAAGGCATATTTCGGCATTTCATATGCTTCTTGCTGATTGGAAGGTTCCACCACCGGCATCAAAGAAAACTTTCCGTAGAATCGAGAATCCTGCTCGTTTTGAGAAGAATGCATGGAAGGATCATCCGCAACCGCCACAATGATGCCGCCGTTTGCACCGGTTAAAGCGGAATTCATATACGGATCCGCCGCCACATTCAAACCTACATGCTTCATAGTTACAATTGCCCTTTTGCCCGCGTAAGACATTCCGAGTGCTTCTTCCGTCGCCGTTTTTTCGTTTGCAGACCATGTCCGGTGAACATTTCGCTCAATCGCTTCCGGATTTCGCTGGATGTATTCGATGATTTCCGTGGAAGGAGTTCCGGGATAACCGTAAGCTCCGGATAAACCGGCGTCCAAAGCACCTTGAGCAATGGCTTCGTCTCCTAAAAGCAGTAATTTCTTCATAATTTGCTCCTTCGGTAATTTTTTTATTTTATCCAAAAAAAAATTATGTTAAAATTCTTACAAGCTTTTTTATTTGACATAATGAAAGTTATCTTAAACCTTGCAAACTGCTTTGAAAGGACCTTGCAAACTGCTTTGAAAGGGAAAAAAGCGTATTATCGGATGT
Source organism: Candidatus Cloacimonas sp. 4484_275 (assembly GCA_002085205.1). Classification (GTDB taxonomy): domain Bacteria; phylum Cloacimonadota; class Cloacimonadia; order Cloacimonadales; family TCS61; genus 4484-275. Next base: position 3,418 of record NATF01000066.1, read on the forward strand.
AATATGAAAATAAAAGAAAAATTTTTGGAAAAATTTGAAGAATTTTTTTTAAAAGAAAATTTGATTGAATACGGCGATAAAATTTTAATCGTCTCTCTTGGCAGCTCATGTAAATTATAATTTACGCGGAAACGACTCCCTGCAAGATGAAAATTTCGTGAAAGATTTTTGTTTTCACAGAAATATTTCGTTGGTTATCAAAAATGTTAAAACCAAGATAAAAGGAAACTTGGAAAATGAAGCTCGTAAAATTAGAATGGAATATTTTCGTGATTTGCAGGAACTTTACAAAATCGATAAAATAGCTCTCGGACATCAAAAAGACGATCAAACGGAAACAGTTCTTTTTCGGATGATTCGAGGAGCGGGCTTTACAGGATTAAAAGGAATCGCTCCCAAAAATCAAAATATTATTCATCCGCTTCTTCCCTTTTCCAAAGAGGAAATCAAAGCTTTTTTAACCGCCGAAAATATTGTCTGGCGGGAAGACAAAAGCAACCGAGACAACACTTTCAGCAGAAACCTGATTCGGAATAAATTGCTTCCTTGGTTACGCAAAGAAATGAATCCGAAAATAGACGAAAAGATTTACCGTCTTTCGGAATTTTTTGCCGAAACGGACAAAATTCTGGAATTTACTTCCAAAAGAAGACTAAATACTTGTTTAATCAAACATTCGAAAGACGGCTATCAGCTTTCCATAAAAAATCTTTTGAAAAATCCGGCGGTAATCCGATTTTATATCTATCGACAAATTTTTGAAGAACTTTCCGGAAACGCCAATAATTTCTATCATCACGACTTCCTTTCCATCGAATCCATATTGTCGTCGGCGGGAAGCAAAAAAATTCGGCTTCCGCATAAATTGGTGGTCCAAAAAGTTTATGACAAATTGATTTTCGGTTTTCAAGAAGAATTGGAAACGGCAAGCGCTTCCGACCCTAAAGTTATCTCTTCTCTCAGAAACCGAATCATATTCGACGATTATCGAATCATTCTGAAAAAATTAAAAAAACTTCCCCACTCCCGCTATCTCTATGAAAATGAAAACATCGCTTACCTCGATTACGACAAAATTATTTTCCCGTTAATTTTCAGACATCGGCAAAACGGCGACAGATTTTATCCTTTTGGAATGAATAAACCGAAAAAATTGAAAGAGTTTTTCATTGACGAAAAAATATCCAAATTCGAGAGAGACCGAATATTAATTCTTTCCGATAAGGAAAAAATTTTGTGGATTGGAGGTTTGCGAATAGATAATCGAGTTGGAATTACGAAATTTCCCGAGATTATAAAGACAAAAATCCCATTCTGATTTGCATTTTGAAAGGTGCTGTTCTGTTTTTATCCGATTTGATGAAAAACATTTCGGTTCCCTTGGAAATCGATTTTCTATCGCTTTCCAGTTACGGCAACAGTACAAAATCGTCCGGTATCGTGAAAATCAGAAAAGATATCGAAGCAGATATTTTCGGACGTCATGTAATCGTGGTGGAAGATATTGTCGATAGCGGTTTGACCTTGGAATACATCATGGATTATTTGAATAAACACAAACCGCTTTCCGTGAAAACATGCACACTTCTGGATAAACCGGACGCCCATAAAATCGCTATTAAAATTGATTATGTCGGTTTTGAAGTGGGCAACGAATTTGTAGTGGGTTACGGACTTGATTTTGCGGAAAAATATCGCAACCTTCCCTACATCGGAATTTTGAAAAAGGAGATTTATTCTTAAAATGGACAACAAACAAAATAATAAAAAACCGGAATATCCGAAACCGCCGCTTCCCAAAATGAAAAAATCGCAGAAAATCACTTTTTGGATTGTTCTGCTTTTGATGATAATCATTTTCTTCCAGCTTTCCAAAATGAGCAACGGAAAAATTACTCCGATTTCTTACACGGAATTAATGGAAAAAGTTAAACGCGGAGAAATTCTTAAAGTTATTTTCAACGATAAGGATTTGAGAGTTGTCGATACGGAAAATCGGCAATATTCTTTGTATTTACCTTTCAGAGACCCGGATTTGGTAAAAGAACTATCTTCTTCCGGAATTTTGGTTTACGCTCAAAAACCTTCCAAATTGACGGCTTTTCTTCTCTCTTGGCTTCCGTTTTTGGTTTTCATCGGATTTTGGTTGTTTATGATGCGCGGAATGCGCGGTGGCGCCGGACAAGCATTCAGTTTTGGAAAGAGTCGGGCACGCTTGACAATCGGCGGCAAAACAAGAATCACCTTTAAAGATGTTGCCGGCGTTGATGAAGCAAAAGAGGAGCTTGAAGAAATTATCGAATTTTTGCAAGACCCGAAAAAATTCCAAAGATTGGGAGGAAGAATTCCGCGCGGAGTTTTATTGGTTGGTCAGCCCGGAACCGGAAAAACATTATTGGCGAAAGCGGTAGCCGGCGAGGCAAAAGTTCCGTTTTACAGTATCAGCGGTTCCGATTTTGTGGAAATGTTCGTCGGTGTGGGAGCTTCTCGCGTTCGTGATATGTTTGCGGAAGCGAAAAAAAATGCTCCTTGTATCGCTTTTATCGATGAAATCGACGCAGTCGGAAGAAGCCGCGGAACCGGTCTTGGTGGCGGTCATGACGAACGCGAACAAACCTTGAATCAACTTCTCGTGGAAATGGACGGTTTTGATGCAAACGATTCCGTTATCATCATTGCGGCGACCAATCGACCGGATGTTCTCGATCCGGCTCTTTTGCGTCCCGGAAGATTTGACAGACAAGTTGTAGTGGATCTACCGGATATCAAAGGCAGAGAGGAAATTTTAAAAGTTCACACCAAAAAACTTCCGCTTTCAAAAAATGTGAGCTTAAGTTTGATTGCCAGAGCAACTCCCGGATTTAGCGGAGCGGATTTAGCCAATCTGGCAAACGAAGCCGCTCTGCTTGCCGCTCGTAAAAATAAAAAGAAAATCGAAATGGTTGATTTCGAAGAAGCCAAAGACAAAGTAACTTTGGGAAAAGCAAGAAAGAGTAAAGTTATTACTCCCGAAGATAAAAAAATCACTGCGTATCACGAAGTCGGCCATGTTATTTGTTCCATATTCCAAAAAGAAACCGAACCGATTCATAAAGTGAGTATTATTCCGCGCGGTTTCACCGGAGGCGCGACTCATTTTCTTCAAACGGAAAAAATGAATTACTCAAAATCGTATTTGGAAGAAACATTAGTGGGACTTTACGGCGGACGCTGTGCCGAAGAAATAGCTTTCGGAAAAAATCATATTACCACGGGAGCTTATAACGACATTGAAAGAGCAACGGATATTGCCAAAAAAATGGTTTGCAATTGGGGAATGAGCCCAAAAATCGGAGCAATCGTCGTAGCCAAAAAAGAGTCGCAAGTTTTTCTGGGAAGAGACATAACCAAACACGAAACCATCAGTGAAGAAACCGCAAAAAAAATCGATAATGAAATTCACCGAATCACCTCAACCGCTTACAACAACGCTATCGAAATTCTTTCCGATAAAAAAGAATTACTCGACGAAATGGCAAAAATTCTAATGGAAAAAGAAACTCTCAATGCCGACGAAATTTATGAATTGGCGTTTAAGTTTGTAGAAAACGGTGAAAAAGAATTTATCGAAACCAAATATAAAAAAGTGAAAGAAATGGCTTTTGAAGTAAGTTCAAAAGATAAAAAAAGTCAGGAAAATGATTCGGCGGAAAAAACTGAAAAACCGCCGACACCAGACAAAAGTGAAAACAATTCCGAGAAAAGTGAAAATTCGGCAAAAACTACCGAAAAAGAATTGAAGGAAGAATGATGCAGATGACAGGCACGACCATTATCGGAGTGAAAATCGGTAAAAACATTGCTATCGGCGGAGACGGACAAGTTACACTCGGAAACACCGTTATTAAAGCTTCCGCCCAAAAAATACGCACTCTTTTCGACGGAAAAGTTATTGCCGGTTTTGCCGGAGCAACCGCCGATGCTTTTACGCTTTTTGAAAAATTTGAAGGAAAGTTAAAACAATACAAGGGAAATTTGAAAAGAGCCGCCGTGGAATTGGCAAAAGACTGGCGTTCCGATAAAATTTTGCGCAGATTGGAAGCTATGATAATTGTCGCCGACAAAGAAAATCTTCTCGTAATTTCCGGAACGGGCGATGTGCTTGAACCGGACGACGATGTAATTGCCATCGGTTCGGGAGGAAGTTATGCGCTTGCCGCGGCGCGAGCTCTGAAAAACAACACAAAACTTTCTGCTTCCGATGTTGCCAAAAAATCCTTGCAAATTGCCGCTGAAATCTGCATTTATACAAATAATAACATCATTGTGAAGGAGCTCTAAAAACAGTATGAACGAAATAAAAAAAAATAAACAACTCACTCCCGCCGTGATTGTGCGGGAACTTGATAAATATATTATCGGACAGGAAAAAGCAAAAAAGGCGGTTGCCATTGCTTTGAGAAATCGTTGGCGACGACAGCAAGTTAGCGGTGAATTGCAAGAAGAAATTATGCCGAACAACATCATTCTGATAGGACCGACGGGAGTTGGTAAAACCGAGATTGCGCGCAGATTGTCTCGTCTTGCCAAAGCTCCGTTCATCAAAGTGGAAGCTTCCAAATTCACCGAAGTCGGTTATGTCGGCAGAGATGTGGAATCGATGATTCGAGAATTGATGAATGTTGCCATCAGTGAAGTTCGGATGGAAATGACCAGAGAAGTCGAAGGAAAAGCCGCAGAACGAGCAAAAGAAAAAGTTCTCGATATTTTGCTTCCTCCGCCTCCGGTTTCTTCGCAAGATTCGGAAGAAGAAATTTCCCAAAAAGAAGAGCGATACCAAAGAATTCGCAGTAAGATGAGAAAGATGTTGGAAGAAGGAGCCTTAAACGACCGCGAAATAGAAATTCCTTTTGAAAAACCACAAATCCCTCATATTGAAGTTTTTTCCAATACGGGATTAGAAAATATAGATTTGCAAATAAACGAAATGATTAGCGGAATTTTTCCTTTCAAACGGGAAAAGAAAAAAAGGAAAATGAAAGTTCCGGAAGCTCTGAAATATTTAACCGAAGTCGAATCGAGCCGACTTGTCAGCAAAGAAAAAATAACGGCGGAAGCTAAAAAAAGAGTGGAAAACGACGGTATCATTTTCATTGATGAAATTGATAAAATAGCGGGAAATGAGAATAGAACAGGCGCCGATGTTTCTCGCTCGGGAGTTCAAAGAGATTTATTGCCGATTGTGGAAGGCTCGAATGTTCCCACCAAATACGGTATGATAAATACAACTCATATTTTGTTCATTGCCGCCGGCGCATTCAGTATGAGCAAACCGTCCGATTTGATACCCGAACTTCAAGGAAGATTTCCGATTCGCGAAGAACTGTCCAGTCTTTCCAAAGACGATTTGAAAAAAATCCTTGTTTATCCGAAAAATTCCCTGACCAAACAATATATTGCACTTTTTGCTTCCGAAGGCGTAAAACTTGTTTTCCGAGAAGACGCTATTGAAGAAATCGCCGCTTTTGCCGCTCTCGCCAACGAAAAAATGGAAGATATCGGAGCGCGAAGACTGCATACGATTATGAACGCTCTTTTGGAAGATTATCTCTTCGAAATGCCGGAAAAAAAATCAAAACGAAT
>NATF01000067.1 GCA_002085205.1 Candidatus Cloacimonas sp. 4484_275
CTACAAATAATAATTAATCACAATAATTCTTCCGCCAAAATCAATGTTTCCGTTCCTTCGTCGATTTTATTGGCTGTTCTGATGATTTTATCCAGATATGAATGCGGCACCAATTTCATCAAATTATCAATATCTTCGTTTAGTGTTCTTTCGTCAATTTCCCTGATCAATTTGAAAACACCGTCCGGCAAACTGTTCAGTTCTTTTGCCACAAAATGCAAATCGGTAAGATAATCTTTCTTTTCCGGGACGAGTTCCATTAGCACTTCAATTTTATTGATTGCTTCACCTCTTTTTCCGAAAGTCGAAATTTGTGTCTTGGAAACGAACATATTTTGTTTTGTCTGTTGATAGATTTTTTCAAATTTATCGGAAACTTTTTTCGGTTTTTCGGAAAACTGCGCTTTGAAAAGTTCAAATGCTTCTTCAACGGAGAGCGGATAAGATTCTGTTTCGCTTATTCCCAATCTGAAAGTGTAATCTTCCGCTTTTTTCCCGAAAATAATTACACCGGATTTTGATTTTTTCACGGTTCTGCCGATTCTGGAACGGCGCGGAATGGAGCGGGCTTTATCTATCAATTTTGGTTTTTTCTTTTTCAGGTAATAAAACTCATCCTGATATTTTGCATCCCAAGATTCCGTTTCCTGCAATTTCAAAGCATCGTTGTATTTCTTATAAAAATAGGAGCGTAATTCTTCGTCTTTCGTCAGAACTTTTGTGTCTTCTCCGAGAAGCGCGTCAATCATTGCTTTTTTAAGTGTGGAAATCTGCTTTTTCCTGATTTCTCTTTCTCCGATGTCGGTCGGGAAATAGTTATAAATGTAAATCTTATCGAAAAGCATTTTCCCGATTCTGTTTATTCTCCCGACTCTTTGAATGACTCTGGTCGGATTATACGGAATATCATAATTAAAAACCGTTCCGGCGCGATTTAAATTTACTCCTTCGGAAAGCGCATCGGTTGCGATTATGATGTCAAAATCATCTTTTTGAACTTTATGGGAAGCATCAAAGTTTTCTCTGATAATCCGTTTATTCTGTTCCGAGGAAATGCTTGAAGAATAATAAAAAGCTCTGATGTTCTTATCTTTTTTTATTTCGTCGTAAATGTATTTTGCCGTGTCTGTGTATTCGCTGAAAACAACGATTTTTCTTTTGGGATCGGCTTCCAACTGTTGTTTTATTTCTATTTTGAAATTTTCCAGTTTCGGATCTTTTTTTATTCCGTTTTCAAACCATTCTTTTTGAATATTCTTCAGTAGTTTCAAATCATGTTCCAAAAATTTTATAAAATCATCTTTCAGCTCATCTTTGGGAATGAAAAAAAGACCTTTCTCGATAAATTTTTCCAATTCCTTTTCAAAATTATAATTTTCCAGATTTTCCAAGACATTTTCGTTCAAATCCAGCGAATCAATATCCGGTAAATTCCCTTTTTTGAAAACCGGAACTTTTCCCGCTTTTTCATAATACTTTTTTACGGATTCCATTGATTTGATCATCGAATTCAAGGTTTTTTCAAATGCTTTGATAGAACTTTCAAAACGGGAAACAAGCAGTCTTCTCATAAAATCAGCCAAATTCGATTGTGCAATCTTAATCGCATCCGCATCGATATGTTGATGTTCCGCTTTCAATCTTTCTTTGAATTTTGCCAAATCTTTCAGATAATTTATCGGTTTGTATCGAGCGCCGATAAATTCGTTTTTTTCTCTTTTCCCTTTCCGATTCTTGGATTCCTCCGGATAAATAGCTTCCAGAGTTTTCAGATATAATTCCGATAAATCTCCGAGATAATATTCTTTTTCAATCGGAGGTTCTGCAAAAACATAACGAAAGCCCTGTTTTTTCAAATCTTCTTTATAATCCGAAATCTTATCCAAATCAATCCTCGAACGCCTGATAAGAACCGGTTCGAGAATATTTCTGATCTGGTTTGCCAGATTTTGAACTCTTCGTTTCAATTCCGTTTCATCCGCATCTTTCTTTTTTCGCTCTCTATTGATAGCTTTATATTCCTTGATCATCTGCTGAAATTGATAAGAAAGATTATCTACCGTGCGAATTGTCGATTTGGAAGGAATTTGAAAAAGTTTTATCATCGCAAAGATGTCTTGCGGTTTATTGTTGAAAGGTGTTGCCGTGAGCAACATCACTTTGTTTCCCTGACAAAGTTTGTGCAAGTTGATATAATCATCCGTATTTTCGTTGCGATATTTATGAGCCTCATCGACAATCACCAGAATTTCTTCATCGTTCCAGACTTCCTGCAAATGTTTCAGCGCTTTATGAATTGAACCCGTTCCAAAAACAACAGCATTTAAATTAAAAATTGTCCGGTATTCTTTGTCCCATTGATAATGTAAATTCGGAGGCGCGATTATAATCACCTTTTTTCGCAGATTGAAAGCAACTGCCGAAGCGATGATACTTTTACCCAAACCGACTACATCGGAGATAAGAACGCCGTTATGTTGTTCAAGTATTTGCAGAGACTTTTTGATAGCATCGATTTGATATTTCAAATTAAAGAATTGTCCTTTTGTGATTTCGTCGGGAAAAACAATTTCACCCGCTTCTTTGATGGAAAAATACTCCAACATAACTCTGATGTAAAAAATATAAGGAGATTCGAGCTTGTCTATCCAGATTCTTTTTATCACTTCTTCCGTAAATTCATCAAAATTTTCTTGGTTTACGATATCGATTGCCGTTTCCCAAAGTTCGTCGAAAATCTTTTTTCCTTCCGCATATTCATCGTGCAAAATCACATTGATTTCATGCTGTCCTTTCAATCCTGCTCTTGTGAGATTACTCGAACCGGTAATCATCGTTCCCGGATTTAATCCGCCCTGATTGAATTCTTTTTTATGCTCAAACAGATATAATTTGGCATGATTGGGAGTTTCCGTTTTTTTTATTTCGAGAGATCCGTCTTTTATTTTATTTATGAAAATTCTGAATGCTTCCTGCTTTTCCTCGGTATCGAAAAAATCGGTATCATTAAAAACTTCGATAAACGATTTATAATAACTTTTCTTTATTTCCAATCTCGATTGATTGATCTCCTGAATGATAGTAAATTCTTTGATCTTATTGGAAATGGTTTTCTCAATATCCATTCCGACCAATATTTTGATTTTCTTATCATCAATATTTTTGTAAATTTGTTCAAAACCGGAAAAGTAAAAATATCCGACCAGAAAATAGAGACAATTGGAACTCGGTAAAATTTTATCGATTATTTCGGATAAAAATTCCTTCTGATTTGTAATTAACTTTGCCATAAAATCTCCAAATTATTGAGAGCAAGGAACAATCATGCTTTTTGTCTGACAATATTGTTATCTTTGCAACCGTAGGGAACGGGCACGCCTGTTCCTTTTTTTTATCTGTTCCCTTTTTTTGTTTCCGTTTCATCGTAGTGAACAGGCATGCCTGTTCCGTACAATGATTGCACGCCTGTTCCCTACGGTTTTTTTTCGGAAACTACATTTATATTGTCTTTTTCGTTTTTTCGGGTGGATTCGAAAGCCGCTTCTTCCGTAATATGCAAAAATTCCTGAATGTCGGAAATTTTGTCGTGTCTTCCGGAAATTCCCCAGCCGATTTTATTATGTTTCATTTCCGGTAAAGACATAATGTGCGTATTCAATCTTTTGATCGCGCTGATAACTTTTGCCGGTGGTGATTCCGGCATCAAAATCGCAAAAGTATCCGTGTAAATTCTGCCGATTATATCCGTGTAACGTAAATCGTCTTTTAGAATATCGGCAATCTTTTTCATCAGAGTGTCGGTTTTTTCATTTCCGTAAAGTCTGATTAAATTCGGATAGTTGTCTATTTTCAAAATAACCATCGTCAAATCGCGATGATAACGAATGACTTGGGAAAAAAGATATTCGGCGCGAGCCAAAAAAGCTCTGTGCGTGTAAAGTCCCGTAACTTCGTCGTTTTCCGTGAGTTGTTCGATTTCGTTCTGCTGCACGAAAATCTTGATTATCAAACTGATAATGGAAGCAAACATTCTTAATTTGGAAATTTCTTTGTCGGAGAAAAAACCTTCCTTTTTATCCATAAAAATAAAACCGAGAAGCTCTTTTTTGAAATAAATCGGCATTATCAAAAGGTGGGCATAATCTTTTTCAAACTTAAACTTTTTATTTTCTTTGTAATCCAATAACCGAAATTTATGCAATTCTTTTATCAGTTCGTCGTTATGTGAAAAAATGTGAGTTTTGGTGAAAGTGTAACTGATGTTTCTGCTAATTTTTAATCTGAAAACATTTTCCGAAGGAATTTTTAGGTAAATGCCCAAACTTTGAAAATCAAACTCGATTTCAATGTCTCTGATAATTTTACTTAAATTTTCTTCCAACGGACGATTATGCTTCAATTCATTCAAAAGTTTATCAAACTTAATTAATTTGAATTCCATTTATATTTTGGCAAAATTTTTCAACTCGTTAAAATCAATATTCGATTCTCTCCGTCCAAGTTATTTCAAAAGTTTCGTCCGGTTTTAACCTTTTTCAAATTCGATTGAATTGGCGTCTTTTTTCTTGTAACTCAAGTTCTCGTTATAAATTTTCCAATCTCCGTTCAGATGATGAATTACCGCAATTTTCTTCTCTTTTTCGGAATGATTTTTCAAAGTTACTTTCATATCTCTTTCGGTAACTTTACGGGAGATTTTTCTGGTATCAAGAACAACCGTTTTCCCTTTCAAATCAAAAGCATAACCGGTTTGCAGAGTAACTTTCTCGTCTTTGGGAGTGTGGTTTATTCTGTCTTCTCCGATAAATTCCAGATTATTATCAGCCGCATCCAATTTGTAAATTTTCACAATTCCCTTGGGAAGCGGAACGCCGAGACCTTCTTTCTTGGAATTTATAAACTCGATTTTGCTGGCAACTTTTTCCGAATAAGTTTTGTATTCATACTTTGAATTTGCTTTCACGGAAACAGCAGGAAAAAGGCGAATTTGTTTTTGTTGATTATTATTTATGGAAACTTTTTCGCTGAGAGTGTAAAGATGAAAATCGTGGAATGCTTTTTCCTCGAATGTGGGAGCCGCCGAAGTTCCTTCCATGCTAAATTGCAATAATCTTTCTCCTTTTTCTCGCGTCATTTTTTGGGAAATTTTCTGCACTTCGCCGGCAACCAATTTCAGTTTTGTGTCGTTAAACGCCATTCCGGAATTATTTGTGATTGTTACCCAAGAATTGATGTCGAGTTTATTCTTCTCATCATTCCAAACCATGTTGTATGTTGCTTCCCATTTCATTCCGCCGCAAATGTAAGACAAATCCAACGGATAATTTCCGGATTTCGGAGCAATCAATTTCCAATGAAGAGTCGGTTTTAAAAAGAAATTTTCAGGAAGTTTTTCCAAGCTGATATTGCGAATTTCCTTCGTTTTTATCAAATTCAATCGTCCGGTCGTGGAATCCGTCAGTCCGATAGTGTCGAAATCACTGAATTGCAGTTTACCGGAAAATTTGGAATCCGATTTTGTGATAATCGTTATCTCTTTTCCGATATATTTTTCCAAAATTTTGTCGGTATTCGCAAGGTCATATTCATAATTTTGAGAAAAAATCTCAAACTTATCCTTGAGAGGTTTGATGATGACGGAATTGGCTTCAATGGTTTTGGGAATGTTTTCCAGATAGTAACTTTGCAATCCTTTTTTCAAATTTAATTCCAGAGAAGTCCTCACGAGAGAAAAATTCTCATTATAAATGGTTACCTGGTTCACCGCGGTTAAAGAAATGTAACTTACCACAATCAGACAAATTAAAAATAATTTATTCATTCTATAGTCGAAGGATGATTCAATGTTTGCCTTATTGTATCCTTCGACTTCGCTCAGGATGACAACGACTTCGCTCAGGATGACAATTTCACACTATAAATGACTTTCAAAATCCCCAATTATGCAGAACTCATCGCTTTTTTTCAGGAAACATTCTTTTTTTGATTAATTTTTCCGGCAGACATATTTTCAGAAAAATATTTTTTCTCCGCAAAACATCTTTTAGTTTATCGAAATTCCGAACTCGATGAAAAATTTTTTATGAATTCATCCAAAGAAAAAATGCAATTTTTAATGTTTCGTGTCAACTCCAAAATTTATCCGTTTTGTAATTGTTTGATTTTTGCCACAATCATATCAATTCCGATTTTGTTGTGTCCGCCTTCGGGAATAATGATGTCGGCAAATCGTTTGCTTGGTTCCACAAACTCGATGTGCATCGGACGAACGGTTGCGCGATACTGATTAATAATCGATTCGAGCGTTCTGCCGCGTTCTTTCATATCTCTTTCGATTCGGCGCAAAATTCTGATGTCGGCATCCGTATCGACAAAGATTTTAATATCCATCAAATTCCGTAATTTTTCATTTTCAAAAATAAGAATTCCTTCCACAATGATGATTTTTGCCGGATTTTTTTGAATTGTTTCTTTGCGGCGCAAATGGTTTTCAAAATCATAAGTCGGCATTTGAATCGGGACTCTGTTTTTCAACGAAATTATGTGTTCAATCAATAAATCGGTGTCAAAAGTTTGCGGATGATCATAATTCAATTTGCTGCGTTCTTCAAACGATAAATTCTCAAAATTCTTGTAATATGAATCCTGCGTAATGATGGTGATATTATCAACGATTTCACTGCAAATTGCATCTGCAATTGTGCTTTTTCCGGAACCTGTTCCTCCCGAAATTCCGATTACAACCGGTGTAGGCATTTTTTTTACTCCTTTGTTTATATTAAAAAAGTTTTTTTATAATTCATAACTTATTATTGTCAAATAAGTTATAATCTCAAAAATCATCTTGATTACCTCCTAACCGATAAATAAATTATCTTAACATCTTTATATTATGCTCTGTCATCCTTCGACTCCGCTCAGGATGACAATTCCACACTATAAATGACTTCTAAAATCTCCAATTATGCAGAACTCATTATATTAAAAATTAAAAAATTAATTCTTTCATTCCCTCAAAACAAATCATAAATTTTGCATCATTATTTTTTATAAACGGAAATTTCCAAACCAGATTCAACAGGTAAGGTAAAGGTAAAAAAATCGGGACTGTTTCTGACGAAAGAGAGATATTCATGCACGGTTTCCCGATGAGAAATAACATTGTCGGCAATTATCAAAGCATTGTTTTCCAATTTGTCCAAAAGCAACTTGATATAATTTATGTAATCAATTTTTCCCGCATCGATAAAAACCAAATCGAATTTTTTATCAAGAGACGGAATTATTTTTTCCGCCAACCCAAAATGAATATTAACATTTTTTCTTTCTTTCAGGTTCTCGCAAGCCAGCAAATATCTGCTTTCGTCAACCTCGATTGTGTCGATTTCGGACTCAGTAACTTCCGCGGCAAGTGAAAGCCAAAATGTGGAATAACCGTTGGAAGTTCCTATTTCCAAAATATTCTTGGCTCTTTTTGTTATCGCGAAGAAATACAATAACATCGCTGTTTTCTCGCCGATATTCCATAATCGCCGGATTTGTTCTTTTTGTTCGGCAAATCTTTTCAACTGAATTTTATATTTTTTCTTTAATTTTTCCATTTATATTTCCCGAAAGTTCCTTTCAAACCAAAAAAAATGTAATAGGGAACATAAATGATTTCCGCGACCGGAAACGCCCACAAAAGCTTTATTTTTCGAACTTTTATCAGAAAAATCGAAAGTAACAAAAATTCGCCGAAAATTTTCAAAATCAAGGACGCAAAAAATATTTTCCAAGATAATGCTCCCACCAAAGCTTCCAGAACTGCAAGTAACAGAAACAAATATTTTCAAGGAAAAATCGGCGAGCAAAACCAATCCGAATGCGGCTGTCAGAACGAGATAATAAACAAACACAAATCCGCTGAGAATTTTTACGGAAAGCGGATAAAAACGCCATTTCGAGGCGCGTCTGCTTTCCAACTGCACCATCTCCGAAATATTATCTTTATCGAGAGAAGGAACGATAGAATCGGGCGAAAACATAAAATTCGCTTTTCGGATAAATTTAGCCATTTTTTGCAACATCAAATCATCGTCGCCGGAACGAATAAATCCGATTCCCGCAAAGCCGTCAATTTTGGAAAAAATGCTCTTTCGAT
>NATF01000068.1 GCA_002085205.1 Candidatus Cloacimonas sp. 4484_275
AGATTTTTTCTCTTTGTTTTTTTGAAGTCCCAGCCGGAAAAAATGGATTAATTCATAAATTTCGTTTAATTTGTCCTCCGGAAGAAGCTTAATCTCTTCCCAAACTTTTTTCCTAATAAGCAACATAATTACCTCGTTTCACATTTCTTCGTTCAACCGATTTGAACATTTCCGTCTTTGTTCTTCTATAAAAAATATTTCATTCTCCGATAATAACAATTAAAAATTCTTTCAAAGAATCACTCCCATTCCTTTTTATTCAAATATCTGTCGCGTTCGCTGTAAATACAGCCGCAATATTGTTGGCGATACATTCCTTTTTCTTTTTGGAAAGCGCAATTCCTTCCTTCCAATATTCTCGAAAATCCTCATAATAGAATTTCACGCCGTATTCTTTCGCCAGCGATTCGCCTATCTCTTTTACCATGGTATGATTTTGGAATTTACTGTAAAGAAGCGTCGTCGTGAAATAATCGAAATTTCCCTTTTTCGCGATAATAGCCGCATATTTCAAGCGATCATAATAACAAAACTGACAGCGTAAGCTTTCGCGGAAGCTCGCTTTTCTGAGAAATGCTTCCAATTTATATTCGTCCTTCCAAATCATTCTGATATTTTCGGTTTCGACAAATTCTTCCAATGTTTTTTTTCTTTTTTCATACTCCTGATAAGGATGAATATTCGGATTGAACCAAAATCCGAATATTTCAAATCCTTTTTCTTTCAAATGATAATAAGGCGCCACGAAACATGGCGCACAACAAATATGAACGAGTATTTTAACGGACATTCCTCGAAACTAAAATTCCTTTAACAGATTGGCGGCGATGATTGAACGCTGAATCTGATTTGTTCCTTCATAGATTTGGGTAATTTTGGCGTCTCTCATCATCTTTTCCACCGGATATTCTTTCATATAACCGTAACCGCCGAGAATTTGTACGGCATCCGTCGTCACTTTCATTGCCACATCGGAAGCAAAAACTTTGCACATTGCCGATTCTTTGCTGTATTTTTTTGCTCCGGCATCAATCATGCGAGCGGTGCTCATAACCAAAGAACGAGCGGCTTCGATTTGGGTTGCCATATCCGCCAACATAAATTGAACGGCTTGAAAAGAAGAAATCGGTTTGCCGAATTGATATCTTTCTTTGGCATATTTTGCGGCTTCCTCATAAGCTCCCTGAGCGATTCCCACGGCTTGCGAACCCACCATCGGACGTGATTTATCAAATGTTTTCATAGCAATCATAAAACCGGTTCCTTCTTTTCCAATCAAATTTTCTTTGGGAACGCGACAATTGTCGAAAATCAATTCTCTGGTTGCCGAACCTCTGATTCCCATTTTATCTTCTTTCTTGCCGAAACTGAAACCTTCCGTTCCTTTTTCCACAATTATGCAGGAAGCTCCGCGCGCACCTTTGCTTTTATCAGTTTGCACGAACACGGTGTAAATATCAGCTTCTCCGCCGTTTGTTATCCATTGTTTTGTACCGTTGATAATGTAATAATCACCGTCCTTCACCGCAGTCGTCTCGATTCCTCCGGCATCGGAACCGGCATTCGGTTCGGTGAGAGCAAAAGCCGCTAATTTTTCTCCGGCGGCAATCGGTGGCAAATATTTCTTTTTCTGTTCTTCCGAACCGGAAATAAGAATAGGATAAAGTCCCAAGCCGGTCGCGCCGAAAGCAAGCGCAATTCCGCCGCAAACACGACTGAGTTCTTCCGTTACGATTGCCAAATCTACAATCTTTCCGCTGATACCGTCATATTCTTCGGGAATCAAAACGGCAAATAAATCCGTTTGAGCCATCACTTCCACAATTTCCCACGGAAAAGCGTTTTCTTCATCATATTTTGCTCGTACCGGCTTTATCTTTTCCTCAGCCACTTTTCGTGCAATTTCCTTTATTTCTAATTGTTCATCGGTTAAGAAATAATCCATTCTTCCTCCTCAAATTTCTTTTCTTTTTCATTTTTAATTTGATAATTTTTCGTCAAGTGAAAAGATAAGCCAAGCTTTTTTCGGATAATTCTCTTTTTATTGATGACAAGTTTTTCCCATTTAGAATTTTTTGTTTTCAAATAGAAAATTTTCGGAGTCGAATATGTTTAAAAAAACTGCTTTTTGGACAATTTTCATTTTAATTTCCGTTATCAATATTTTTTTCATTTTTCGTTATTTTCCCAAGGTTATGTCATTCGTAAACTTGGATATTAAAATGAGCAGAAAACAGGCTCTGAAAAAAGCTGCGAATCTTTCTCAAAAATATCGGTTAGGACCTCAAAATTACGACGAAGCCGCTATTTTCGACGAAGATACTTACACTCAAATTTATGTGGAACTCGAAGGCGGCGGAAAATCCGTGTTCAATGAAATGTTAAAAGGAAATCTTTACAAACCGTATCGCTGGGAAGTTCGTCACTTTAAAGAAAAAGAAACCAACGAAGCATCTTTTTGGTTCACTCCGGCCGGCGAGCCTTACGGATTTTCCGAAAAATTGCCAGAATCGCTTTTCCTGAAAAATGTTTCTCCCGATTCCGCCCGCATAATTGCGGAAAATTTCGCCACCGATATTTGGAAAATAAATTTAAACGATTTCGAATTGGCGGAAACAAAAACCAATGAAGTCTTGAGCGGCCGCATAGATCACAGTTTCATTTACGAACGACCGAAAGAAAAAATCAATGAAGCACGGTATCGCCTTCAAATAACCGTGAGCGGAAACAAGGTTACGGAATTAAAACATTTTATGAAAATTCCCGAAGCATTCGGCAGAAGATATCGAGAAATGCGTTCCGCCAATAATACAATCGCTACCGCAAGTTTGATTTCAATGGCAATTTTATACGGTTTGGGAGGCATTCTTTTTGGTATTTTCTTTTTAATGAGAAAAAAATGGCTTCTTTGGAAACAAGCCGTTTTGTGGGGCTTTATTGTCGCTTTTCTCGGATTCATCGCTCGTTTCAACAATTTGCCGTTACAATGGATTTGGTACAACACGGCTATTTCCAAAAACGCTTTTTTGATGGAACAACTTATTCGTTCCCTACTTGCTTTTATTTCTGATTTTCTGCTTCTTTCTCTCACTTTTATGACCGCGGAAAGCCTCACCAGAATTGCGTTTCCCAAACACATTCAATTTTGGAAAATCTGGAATAAAGAAGTCGCCGCGTCAAAAAGAGTCTTTGGAAATACAGTCGCAGGTTATTTGGTCACCACTTTTTCTCTTACTTATATTATTATTTTTTATTTCTTCACCACCAAAAATCTCAATTGGTGGAATCCGGCTTCTCTTTCCACCGACCCCAATGCTTTGGCAACATATTTTCCGTGGCTTTCGGCAATTGCCAACGCGCTTCACGCCGGTTTTTGGGAAGAATCGCTCTTCCGTGCCATTCCGCTTGCCGGAGCGGTTCTAATCGGAAAAAAATTAAAAAAACAAAATTTATTCCTCGTTATCGGTTTGATTATTCAAGCTCTGATTTTCGGTGCGGCGCATGCGAATTACGCGGCTCAACCTGCTTACGCCAGAGTCGCTGAACTTTTTGTTCCCTCTCTTCTCTTTGCATTTTTGTATCTGCGCTTCGGACTTCTTACCGGAATTTTATTCCACTTTTCCTTCGATGCCGTGTTGATGTCCTTGCCTATTTGGATAACTTCCGCTCCCGGAATTTGGTTCGGAAGAATCGCCTTTCTCATCCTATTTTTTATCCCGATTTTTATCGTATTGTGGAATCGCCTCAAAAACAAAAAATGGATACCCGTGAAAGAGAAATATTTGAACAAAGCGTGGAAACCGACTTTGGAAAAAGCCGGAGAAGAAACGGAAACACAAAAAATCGAACTGAAAGATTTTAATCCTAAATTAACAAAAATTTTTGTAATTGTTGCTGTTTTCGGAATTATTTCTTGGTTGTTATTCACAAATTTCCGCAACTATACCTTACCTCTTAAAATTAACAGAAAAGAAGCTATTTCTCTGGCAAAAAAAGAGTTGCAAAATCAGGGAATAGAATTTGATGAAAATTGGAAAATTTTGGCTACCATTCAAAATTCCGATAATAGTGACGGTTTCGTTTGGCAAACGGCAGGAAAAGATATTTACCGGCAATTTTCCGGAAAATATGTCAATCCGCCGATGTGGAAAATTCGATTTGCCAAATTCAGCGGTGATGTGGCGTTGCGCGCGGAAGAATATAATGTCTATGTTTTTGACAACGGAAAAACATATTATGTCTGGAACAAACTCCCCGAAGCAAGCGAAGGAGCTTCTCTCAACGAAACGGACGCGGAAAAAATAGCGTTGAACGAAATTCGGCAAAGATACAAAATTAATCCGCAAATTCTAAAAAAAATCAATGCTTCTTCCCGGAAAAGACCGAAGAGAATCGACTGGACTTTTGTTTACGAAGATACGCTCAACTATCATCTTCCCGAAGGAAAATTATATTATAAAGTAGCAATTGCCGGCGAAAAAGTTTCTAATTTTACCAGATTTATTTATGTCCCGGAGAATTGGACGAGAGAACAATATAACAGAACGAAACCGGCAATGATTTTGCAAGAACTGTTCAAAACCATTATTCTTTTAATATCATTTTACAAGCGCTGATTTATATTAATCGTTGGTCTTTGATAATCGCTGATTTTTCTACCAGTGAACCGCTCCTGAAAAATTTTTCTCCCGATCTTTTTCCGATTCGTCCCTCTTATTCCCAATTCGGAGAATATTTTCCGGTTCTCGGAACCATTTTAAATACTCTTTACGAATTTATTAAAGAAACCGTGCTTTTTCTTTTCTTATTTTACGCTATTGATAAAATTACCTTAAAATGGAATCGAAAAAAATCTTTTGCGGGTATTTTATTCGGTTTTCTTTTCATTGTTTCTTATCTTTCTCTCTTTCGTTTTTCTCTTTCCTCCGTTCCGATAGTTGCAGCCGTTTTTCTTGCTTTTCAATCGATTGTTCAAATAGTTTACAATGCTTTTCCTGCTTCCGTCGTTGCCAATATTTTGACTATTATCATAATGTTCCTGTTTACTTTTTACTGGACAAAATTGATGAATAAAAACGAGTAAATAATGACCACATGAAAAATTGAGAATATTATTCCCAAATTGTTTCTTAATTTTGTCGGTGACAAAATCATTTGACAATTTTCCGAAAAATTAATGTTTTT
>NATF01000069.1 GCA_002085205.1 Candidatus Cloacimonas sp. 4484_275
TCGTCAAAATGATAATAATTTGTATCGGCAGCAGTAATTTCATGTGGGTTCGGCAATCCTTTATCTATTCCCAAACCGCCTTCCGAAGCTCCAAAATCGGTATAAACGGAAGTTCCTTCATTTACTCTGAAATCGGTAATATCTTGATCCGTTTCTATTTTATCCCATTTTTCTATTTGTTGCCAATATTCTTGAGACCCCGTACCGGATCTTCCCCAGTAAGCCGTCCAAGGATTAACAAAGGCATTATTATTGTAAACACCATTATTCCAATTTTCCGGCTTAAATTCTTCCGGCATTCCTACCGTATCGGCAGCGGGAGCATAACTATCTATTCCGGGAATGTCATCTTGCCAGCCGATATATTGTTTTTTAACTGTGTTTTTATCTATATTATCAATTTGAGAACGATTGTCCCAATATACATCTATGTCATTTCCATTATTGGTCAATTCCGCAAATAAATTCGGAATAACCGGAGGATTCGGAGGTGTGTAATGTTTGAAAGTATCAGGCAACACAACTGTAGCTAATTCCTGAGGTATACCATAAGTATCCTTTGCATGGATAGAAGTTTGTTTCAAATCAAGCAAATCGTCTCCCGGAAAAATACCAACCACAATTTTCATTGTGCGTCCCGGGGGCAAATTCCATCTTTTGTAATAGATTCCTTCCGCATTTACTTCATCATAATCATCTATTCCATTTCCGTCTGTATCACCGGTATGTGGCTGCGCCCCGTAAAAAGCAAACAGATAACGCGTATCAACCGGATTACCCAATTGCGTATCGGGAAAATCTCTTAATGAGGTGTATTTGCTGTCATCAGGATTTCTGTCGGTTAATAACCAATATTTTTGATTTGCCGTCGGGCTTCCGGGATGATTTAAATCAAGCGGGTCGGAATCGTCTGGACCGTCCCCAACTTTCCATGTCCAACAGGCAAATTCGAGACTATCCGGATCCGGCGTGCACACACGAGAACCAACCATTCCGGTTGTTAATCCGCCGTCTCCATCTGCATCGTAAGTATAAGCAAATTCATAACCTATTCCGGTTACATAACTGCTAATATCATCATTTGCTTTTTCCTGAGCTCCCCAGGCTTGCGGACCGACATCCGAATCTATATAAATTCCCATCGCACAATCAAAAAGAGTATCGACAGGATTCATGTTTGTGATATCAAATTCTATATAAACCAAATTTTTAATATGTTCGTAACTCCATTGATAACTCATTTGTCGCACACGCACATTGAGAGGAATATGCTTTATTTGACCGGACCAACTTCCCCAATCTCT
Source organism: Candidatus Cloacimonas sp. 4484_275 (assembly GCA_002085205.1). Lineage (GTDB taxonomy): Bacteria > Cloacimonadota > Cloacimonadia > Cloacimonadales > TCS61 > 4484-275. The sequence goes on from NATF01000069.1 coordinate 1,305, forward strand.
TTCTCCGGAAGTACCAAAAGGACTGTAATCATAATAATAAGAAATAAAATCTTGTTCCGAAACAGGATAGCCATCTTCATCAACAAGACCGTCTCCATCATCATCGGTAGGTTCGGCAAAATTGTATTTATCATTTGTTTCGTCACTTAAATCAAGAAAACCAAGCGGAAACCAAATATCTTCGTTATCGGTGATAATAGACATATAATCAGGATCCGCATCCGATAAATATTGATCGGCAAACGGAACAAACGGCAATGGTAATTCCTCGGCTTTTCTAAACGGAAAAGCATATCCGATCGGATCTTCATCAATCAAACCGTCGTTGTCATCATCAACAGCCGTTTTTTGACTTCTTATTGAAGCGGTAATTATATTGTCATAAGGATTGTATTGTTGGTATTGTTGACCGAGGGGGGAAGTTTCCAAAGGATTATAAGCCGGCAAAAATTCGTAATCATCGGCATCTCCGTCAAAGCCAACGGAAACCAAAGTATCCACAACAAGAGTAAGCGAACCATATTCATTCACAAGGGAATCATATTCCGCCGATTCTTCCGGAACCACATCATATTCATCAACCGGATCCGGTCGCCAGAACAATCTTTTTCCTTCGGAGTTTCTTCTTACTTTTTTGGCACCGAACCATAAAGCTCCCTGATAAAGATAATCGATGCCGCTTCCTCCCGGATATTCCAGTGACGGATATTGAGGCACAATATCATCCCCGGAACCAAAAAACCCGTAATTACTAACTCTTAACCAGATGTTTCCTACATTATGAAATTTAGTTAAATCCAATTTTTTCGTTGCCCCGGAACCATCTACTTGAGCCGCAAATACGAAACTCGTACAAAAAGCAGCAATCAGGAGAGTCCAGAGAAATTTGGAATTTAGAATCCTCATATATTAATCCTCCATCTTTTATATCTATTGCAAATAAAAACGTACCGGGAATTTTACTCTAACAGAAACGGGTTTTCCACCACTTTTTGCCGGAGAAAACTCCCACTGTTTAACCGAATTAACAGCTGCTTCGTCCAAACCACCCGGACCTGCCATTAATGATTTTATAACTCTTATTTTACCAACTTTTCCATTGGAAAAAACTTCCACATCTAACCATACTTCTCCCTCAATTCCACTTTTTTTAGCAAATTCAGGATAAACCAAAGGTGCTTTTTTTATGGGAACAGGAGCAATTTCATACGGCACAAATTCAGGAATTGTTCCAAATTCAGGTGGTGCTTCTTCTTTAAACATCTCCAGAGATGTTTTTTCGATTGTATCGACAATTTCTATATCTTCGTCGTCATCACCTTCCAAATCATAGCCAAACTTAACGCTTTTTCGTAATAACTTGAGGCAACATCTTTCCAATCGATTATATGTTTTTTCATTTTGCCCCTACCTTTTTAACTTCGCTTCGAAAGAAACTCTTAAAGTTTGAGCTTTTCTTAACTGATACAAAATATCCGACATGATTCCGTATGTGGCATCTTTATCGGTTCGAAAACAAGCAATTACATTATAATCGTCAGCTAATTTTTTTTGCATTACCCATTCAACATCCGGAACGGAAACTTCCATATCGTCAATGGAAATCAAACCGTTTTTGCTCACATAAATCGTGGCAGAATGGTTTCTGGGAATTTTTTCTATGCTTTTTGCTCTGGGTAAATTTACTTTTAAACCTCTTTCCCGAACAAACACGGTAGAAACCATAAAGAAAAGAAGTAACAGAAAAGCAATATCGGACATTGATGAGTTGGGTATCTGTGTTTCGGCTTTGGTTTTTTTCTTTATTTTAGCCATAATTCCTTCCTAATTTGTGGATAAAGAGATTTTTTCCGCTCCGGCTGCCTGTAATCTGTCCAGAACCTGAACCATATATTTATATTTGCTTTTTCTGTCTGTTTTCAAGGAAATAACCATATCAGGATTTTCTTTAACAATGCGTTTGATGGTCGGTTCTAATTCCGCTAACGATATTTCTTTTTGATTTACAGCAACCACACCATCTTTATTGATCCAGACTTTTGTAACATTTTCTTCTTTTAATTTCACTCTTTTTTCGGCGTTCTCGGAAGCCGGCGGCAAAACCAGACCCAATCCCTTTTTAATGTCAAATTTTGTCGTTGATAAGAAGAAAACCAAAAGCAGAAAAGCAACATCTGACATTGAAGAAGTGGGAATCCCGCCCAGATTTTTTCTTTTTCTGCTTAAATTCATGAATTCCCCCTATTTATTTTCGACAAGGGCTTCAATAACTTTTTCGGATCCTCTTTGCATATCCATTACCAGTCCATCTACCATTCCTAAAAACATATTATTAAAGAACTGAACCGGAATTGCAACAGCCAAACCTGCAGCCGTTGTGATAAGAGCTACTTGAATACCGCTTGCCACAATTGTCGGTTCAACTTCACCGGCAGCGGCAATATCGCGAAATGCTCTAATCATACCTACCACGGTTCCAAAAAATCCGAACATCGGTGCAAGATTAATTGTCGTGGAAAGAGGAATAAAACCTTTTTCAAGGAATGCCATTTCTATAACTCCGGCATTTTCGATAGCTTTTTCTACCGCTTCCACACCTTTGTCGGCTTTGATTAATCCTGCATGTAAAATTGCAGCAACCGGACCGCGAGTTTTTTCGCATAGCTCGGCAGCTTCTTTATATTTCTTTTCTTTTACCAGGTTAACCACTTCATCAATAAATTTATTCAAATCCACTTTCGCATAACTTAAGGCAATAATTTTCCAAATGATAACGGCAAGCGCCCAAATTACCAAAAGCAAAATAGGCCACATTACGAATCCACCTTGAATAAAGATATCAACCATACCACTTCCGACAAGCTTGCGGGCAAACATTTCCAAACCGCCAATTTCCGGAGATTCTTCAAAAGGTTCGGCGGCTTCGGCATTTTCCTCTGCAACAACATTTGTAGTATCTTCTCCGACAGCCTTTTCTTCCTGAGCAAACAAAAGTGATGCAGCCATAAAATTAGCCAATAATAATACCAGCATCAACGATACTATTTTTTTCCTCATGTTTCTATTCCTCCTAATATTTATAACATTATATTTTTACCAATTAAACGACATTCCAAATGTGATTGTTCTTCCTGAACTTACATTGCTCGGATTTTTGGTAGCAAGATCATGAATGTACTGTACTTCCGGAGCAACATAATCGGAACTTCCAACTGTTAAATCAGCTCCGTCGTAATAAGGGGAACCTGTCTGCGGATAAACATAGTAAACATTTCTTCTGTCAAAAAGATTATTTATATCCACATAAAATTTCATATAAGATTTTTCGGTAATATTAAATTTTTTGTTAATTGTTAAACTCGCATTTTCCGTATGAGGTTTTCTGGCGCTGTTGGTTTCCAAAGCATTTCCTTCCGCCGTTACCGGAGTGTAAGGAGTACCGGAGGCAATATTATAGAGGAAATTCATCGAGAAATTATCCCACGGTAATCTCAAACCGGTAAACGGAATATAAAATTCTTCTCCGTGTCCGATTCTGAAATTAATATTGAAATTGAAATTGTGTCGCATATCCCAATTAAGAGGGAATTCTCTCAAATTGATAGCTTGTTCCTGCAATCTCAATCCGGAATTATTTCCGTTCGCCCAAGAGAGAGAATAGGAAGCGGAACCGGAAATAAAATGCGACGGTTTCTTTTCAATATTGATATCAATACCGCGCGCACTTCCGTAATCTTCGGAAATCAATTGATACCAAGAAACAGTTTCATCGCCTTCTTTGTAAACTTTCTCCGTAGTAATATAATTATAAATATTTTTATAATATGCGGTTATATCAAAGCCGTAGTCTTCCCCAAGTTGATGTTGCAATCCGACTTCATAAGTAACGGTAATTTGAGGTTTCAAATCGGGTTTTCCCAAAATGGTTCCGGGATTTGTAATCGCATCTTCGGGAGTTGCCGTGGTGAAAATATACTGCATTTGCGGCAATTGATTTTGATAATTATAAGCAAAATGAAGTACACTTTTTTCGGAAATCGGATGAGATACTCCCAATCGCGGAGAAACCATCATCTGAAAACGTTTATCTTTATCGAAATATTGCCAAATATATTTTCCGGCATCACGGAAAATTTTGTATTTGCTGCCAATGTACCAAAAGTCAAATCGCATTCCGGCATTAACAATCATTCCTTCCCACTCCATTTTATCCTGAAGATAATATGCTCCTTGAATCGGATAAGCTTCATAACCTTCGCGATAACCGGAAGCAGCCAAAGTTGCCGCATAAAGATCGTCCAATGAATATTTCGGTATGTAAGTATTTTCAACTTCATTATACACGGAATCCACAGGAACGGCATTGTTTTTCAAATATTGGTCATATCTGTAAAAATCGATCACCCAAGGATTGCTTATTTGATCCTTTTTGATGTAATGTTTCATAAATTCAAAACCTGTTTTAAATCCGTGAACCATATTTAATTGATATTCAAAATCGGAACGAACGGTATAAACTTTATTTTCATCATCACGATTGAAACCGTAAATAGAACCCGGAGAGACAAAATCCGTGATGGCTCTCGGTTGACCGTTTACATTAAAAGTCCAATCGGGGACATGATCTTCGTCATAAAGTCCGGTTTTAGTAAGATATTTAATACCTGAACAGTAATAAGGTTCGTTGGAAGCATAAAGGTCAAAAGTTTCGGGGGATTTTACAAAATAATCATCAAGTGAAATTCCTTTGGGACCTTGTGTAATATGCTTTTCAAAAAGACCGGCTTTTACTTTTAGGTTCATTTGAGCATTAAAAGTTTGGTCATAAGTAAATTTGTAAAGTCTTTGATCGCTGTTTACTTTTACATAATGTTCGAGAGCATATTTCCAAGCATGACTGTAAGGTTCCCATTCATTTTGGTCACCACTGACTGAAAAAGTAACATTTTGGCGGGGATTAAATTTATATTTTACTTTTAAATTTGCATTATACAAATTGTAATTTCTGTTTCCAATGTCAAACCCGAGAATTTCTTTTCTTTCCTTGTAAATATCAGGAAATTCATAAGTGTTCCAACTACTGTTCAAATATTTTAATTCTTCAACAGGATTAGAAACATAATAATCTTTGTATCTGGAATCATGCCAATTGGAAGCAATATTAAAAAAGAAAGTAAAATTATCTCTAAGAGAAGAAATTTTCGGCGTAAGAACCGGACCACCCAAAGCAAATTTTACATTATCGGAATTGGAATTATCCGTATCCGGGGCTAAATGGTCGGAACTCATTTCCAATTTTCCGGAATAGTCTCTTCCGCCGTCTTTGGTAACAATGTTCACAATACCCGATTGAGCATTACCAAATTCAGCAGTAAATCCACCCGTCATCACTTTCATATCTTTAATGGCATCTTTATCTATCGTCAAAGCCGCTTCTCCGTCCACAGGGTCGGAAACCGACATTCCGTCAACGGTGTAAACAACTTCGTTTGCTCTACCGCCTCTAATATGAAGCTCGCCGTTGGCAATCGTGGCACCCGCTTGAATAGCCACAATTCCGTCTATGTTATCGCAGTAACGGTTTTTCCTGAACTTGTTTTTGTTTTACTTACCATTTCCACTCTTGAAGCAACAACATCCACACCTTGAATTTCCATCAAGGTAGAGGTTATGGAAATGTTCAAAACGGTTGTTTCATCGAGATTAATATGAACTCCGGTGATTTTTTTTCCTTTGAAACCAACTTGCGAACATTTGACATCATAGAACATTTGACATCATAAACTCCCGGAGGAATATTGATAATCATATATTGTCCGTTTTCTTTGGTCTGAGTACCGGTAATAATTGTTTCGCCTTTCATAATCACAACATTCGCATAAGGAACGGGATCGCCTTTTTCATCTTTCACTTTTCCGGCAAGTTTTCCGGTAGTTCCGGCAAAAATTGCAGTGCTCACAAACAAAAGTAATATAACTGCAAAAAATATCCTCTTCTGCATTAATAAATCCCCCTATCGTATTGGATTTTTAACTTCAGACAAAAACATCATTTCGACCTATCGTGTCAATTTTTTTTTCAAAGCCTTTATTTTTCGTAATTTCATCAAATGCCTTTTGCTTATTCTATTTTCTTTTATTCCATTCGATTGTACCATATTTAGTCAAAATCAGATTTTCCGCATTTTCTCTTTCTATGTCGCTAAAATCTTCAGATAGATAAAATTCATCGCTTTCCCAAGTTTCGATAAAACCTTTTATAAAAGCATCAACTGCCTCATTATAAGAAACTTTTTCCGGTAAAATTTCATTAATCGCCACTGTTTTTCTGCTCAAATAATCAGCTAATTTTTTTTTCTGAGGTAAGGTTAATTTCGGCAAAACAAATGCCACTTCGCTTTGATTAAAATTCAAAAGAATAGAACCGTGTTGAAGCAAAACTCCATCTTTTCTGGTTTGAGCGCTTCCCACAATTTTTTTCTTTCGATAAGAAAGCTCAAAACGAGAAGTACTGCTAAAACAAGGATTTGCTGCTTCTCTTTGGTGATGGGACGCTAAATTTCCCCTCTCGAATTCAACATCTATTCCCAAAATTTGCAATCCTTTCGCAAGCGCAAAACTGATTTCCGAATATGTTTCCGTAATATTTCCGGACAATCGTTCTCTGAGGGGAGAAATGACGGAATAGGTAATTTCTTC